>DASPLM010000001.1:0-5578 GCA_035627575.1 Caulobacteraceae bacterium
CGCCGACACCCTGCTGGGCGGCCTGGGCGACGACACGATCGACGGCGGCGTGGGGAACGACGTCATTTACAGCAACGGGGGCGACGACATCCTGACCGGCGGGACGGGCGCCGACAGCTTCCGTTTCACGGAGGGAGGATCCTCGAGCGACACCATCACCGACTTCGAGGACGGCGTGGACAAGATCTTCATCGGCGCGGCGACCGGCGCCACTACCTTCGCCCAGTTGTTCATCACCTCGGGCGGCGCCGGCGTTTACGTGGTCACGGCGGACGGGCAGTCGATCTTCATCGACAACATCAACCCCGGCCAAATCGACCACACAGACTTCATCTTCGGCGGCTGAGGCGCTGCCGGACCTGGCGCGCCCCGCCCGGCAACCTCTCGTTAACCGTAGCCGGTAACCGCCCGTTAGCGACGTCGATTCACCATGGAGATTCCTAGAGGGATTTCCGATGTCCAAGACCGGCGCAGTCCGAACCGGCCGTATCCTGCCCAATCCGGCGGCCGATGCCCCGCTCCAGACCGGCGTGGTGCACCTCGGCGAATGCGTCGAGATCCTGAAGACCCTGCCAGACAAGAGCGTCGACCTGATCTTCGCCGACCCGCCCTACAACCTGCAGCTGGGCGGCGACCTGCACCGCCCCGACAACTCCAAGGTCGACGCGGTCGACGACGCCTGGGACCAGTTCGCCAGCTTCGAGCACTACGACCAGTTCACCCGCGAGTGGCTGCGCGAGTGCCGGCGCGTGCTGAAGGACGACGGCACCATCTGGGTGATCGGCAGCTATCACAACGTCTTCCGCCTGGGCGTGGCGGTGCAGGACCTGGGCTTCTGGGTGCTGAACGACATCGTCTGGCGCAAGTCGAACCCGATGCCGAACTTCAAGGGCACCCGCTTTACCAACGCCCACGAGACCCTGATCTGGGCCGCCAAGTCGCGCGGCCAGAAGCGCTACACCTTCAACTACGACGCCCTGAAGGCCTTCAACGAAGACGTGCAGATGCGGTCTGACTGGACTCTGGCCCTGTGCACCGGCGAGGAGCGGCTGAAGGACGAGAACGGCGTGAAGGCGCACCCGACCCAGAAGCCCGAGGCCCTGCTGCACCGCGTGCTGCTGTCGGCGTCCAAGCCCGGCGACGTGGTGCTGGACCCCTTCTTCGGCACCGGCACCACCGGCGCGGCGGCCAAGCGGCTCGGCCGCCAGTGGATCGGCATCGAGCGCGACGAGACCTACGCCAGGCTGGCCACCGACCGCATCGCCCGCGTCCAGCCCGCCGCGCCCGAGGACCTCGAGGTCATGGGCTCCAAGAAGTCCGAGCCGCGCATCCCGTTCGGCACCATCGTCGAGGCCGGCCTGCTGCGCCCGGGCGACCGCCTGTACTGCCCCAAGGGCGAGCGCGAAGCCCGCGTCCGGGCCGACGGCTCCCTGGTGCACGGCCAGCTGACCGGCTCGATCCACAAGGTCGGCGCCCTGCTGGAGAACGCGCCGAGCTGCAACGGCTGGACCTACTGGCGCTTCAAGTCGGACAAGGGCTACGCGCCGATCGACGTGCTGCGGGCCCAGGTGCGCGCGGGCATGAACTGACGTTTTCTCCTCCCCCGCCTGCGGCGGAGGGGGACCACGAAGTGGTGGAGGGGGCGTGCCGGTGGCGTGCCCTCTTCTTTTTGAACCACGAACCTCACGAACGACACGAACAGGTCGCGGTGACGGCGCCGGCCTCACGACGGACGCGCCCAGCCGCGTCGCAGGATTGTCCAGCCGCCTGTCAACACGCCGCGCCGTTCGCGTCGTCCGCGTCAAATCTTCTACCGAGGCGCCCGACCTCGCCCGACCTCGCCCCCTCCACCACTTCGTGGTCCCTCCCCGTTCGCTGCCGCGAACTGGGGAGGAGAGGATCGTGCGACGACTTCGCCCTTCGACAGGCTCAGGATGAGGTCGAATGATGGGGGCACTTTAGAATTCCTCATCCTGAGCTTGTCGAAGGGCGAGGAATTCGGCCCGCGACAGGAGGGAGGTCGCCCCCGTCTCCCCCGGTGCGGAGCACTGGGGGAGGTGGCGCCGGAGGCGTCGGAGGGGGAGAACCCGCCCTCGCGCCTGCGGTTTTCCCCCTCCGGCCGCTTCGCGGCCACCTCCCCCAGCCGCTGCCGCGGCAGGGGGAGACGGAACTACCCTCTCCCCCTCCCGCCCAGTCCTAGCCCCTTGCGCGCCGCCTTGAGGAACACGCTCGGCAAGGCGGCCAGCCCCTCGCGATCGACCCACTGTGCGCCGGGAACCTCCTCGGTCAGCTCCGCCCGCAACAGCGTGAGCGTCAGGGCGAAGTGGGTGAAGACGTGGTCGATCTCGCCGGCCTCGCGCCAGTCGGCGGGAACCGGCGCGGCCGCCCTCGCCGCCTCGGCCGTCCAGGGCGCGTCCCGCCAGTCGCTGGTCGGCAGGCCCAGCATGCCGCCAAGCAGGCCCCTGCCCTCGCGCCGCACCACGGCGACCCGACCGTCCCGCTCGATCAGCCAGGCGACGCCGTAGCGCCTCGGCCGCGCGGCCTTGGGCGACTTGCGGGGGAAGGTCTCCTGGTCGCCGCGGCGGAAAGCCTCGCAGAAGGCCTGGACCGGGCAGCGGTCGCACAGCGGCTGCTTCGGCCGGCAGATGGTCGCCCCGTGGTCCATCAGGGCCTGGGCCCAGTCGCCGGGGCGGTGCTCGGCGACCAGCGCAGCGGCCAGACGGGTCAGGTCCGGCTTGGCGGCGGGCAGCGGGGTGTCGACGGCGAAGAGGCGCGAGACCACCCGCTCGACGTTGCCGTCCACCACGTTGGTCGGCCGGTCGAAGGCGATGGCGCCCACGGCGGCGGCGGTGTAGGCGCCCACGCCCGGCAGACTGCGCAGGCCCTCCTCGGTACCCGGGAAGACCCCGCCGTGCCGCTCCGCCACCGCCCGGGCGCAGGCCAGCAGGTTGCGGGCGCGGGCGTAGTAGCCGAGCCCCGCCCAGGCGGCCATGACCTCGCCGTCCTCGGCGGCGGCGAGGTCGGCGACCGTCGGCCAGCGACGGGTGAAAGCCAGGAAGTAGGGGGCTGCGTGGGGAACGGTGGTCTGCTGCAGCATCACCTCGGAAAGCCACACGCGGTACGGGTCGGGCCGCACCCCCGCCGCGCGCTCGGCCGGGCCGACGCGCCAGGGCAGGTCCCGCGCATGGGCGTCGTACCAGGCCAGCAGGGCGGCGCGCAGGGCGGGGACGTGCATGGGGTCCTTCTATCCCTTCACCCGGTGGGGTGAAGGGGGTCCCGCGCATCGGACCCGGCGAAGCCGGGGGAGATTCTCGCGCGGGGGAAGCGGGGTTGCGACGCCCGGCTGCTTTCGCGCGCCCTTTCAACGCGCTCCAGCGCCAAGGCCGCCGACGGCGTAACCCCGCTTCCCCCACGCAAGGACCTGCGGCGCTGCGCGCCTCCGGTGCGTGGGTCCCCCCTTCACCCCCGGGGTGAAGGAAGACACCGCAGCGGCCGAAGGCTAAACTCCCCCCCATGTCCCGCCGCCTGCCCACCGCCGCCGAAGCCGCCGCCATCCTGGCGCGCAAGCGCACCCGGCCGCCGATCCGCTCGACGCCGACGGCGGGCCGCGCGCTGGCCAAGTTCATCCGCGAGCTGGACGCCCGCTTCGGCCAGGGGACGGGGGCGCTGAACGCGCGCTGGCGCGAGATCGTCGGCGAGCCCATCGCGCGGCGCACCGAGCCCTCGAAGCTGGTGAAGGGCCGCCAAGGCGGCGCCTACACCCTGGAGATCCGCGTCGACGGTCCCTCCGCCTCCCTGATCCAGCACCAGTCCGCCGACATCATCGAGCGGGTGAACCTGTTCCTGGGCGCGGGCGCGGTGGAGAAGCTGCGCATCGTGCAGGGGCCGGTGAAGGCCCGGCCCGCCGCGCCGGTGGCCGGCCGCCCGCGCGTGCGCTCGGCCCCGCTGGACGCCGCCCAGGAGGCGGAGCTGGAGACCTCGCTCGAGGCCGCGCCCGAGGGCAAGCTGCGCGACGCCCTGCGCCAGTTGGGCCGCAACGCCATGAAGGCGAAGCGGCGCTGAGGCGGGCGACGCGACGGCCGGTCCGTTGACAAAAAGCCGCCACGGCTGTTCTCGACTGTAGCCGCGCGATGCCCGACAAGGGAGGAATCGCGCTTTACTCTTGGACTGACTGGGGAGACGCCGCATGGGTCCCATCGCCCGCCGCACCATGATCCTGGCCGCCGCCGCCTCGGCCGCCCTGGCGCTCGCCGCCTGTGGAGGCGCCAAGGACGGCGCCGCCTCCGCCGAGGGCGACATGTCCATGGGCAGGGCCGACGCCCCGGTGACGGTGGTCGAGTACGCCTCCGTCACCTGCAGCCACTGCGCCGCCTGGAACGAGGAGGTCTTCCCGGCCTTCAAGGCCAAGTACATCGACACCGGCCAGGTGCGCTACGTGTTCCGCGAGTTCCCGACCGCCCCGGCCCAGGTCGCCGCCGCCGGCTTCCTGGTCGCCCGCTGCGCCGGCGACGACAAGTACTTCCAGGTGGTGGACGCCATCATGCGCGGCCAGCGCGCCATCTTCGAGGGCGACGCGCGGGGCGTGCTGCTGCGCACGGCCCAGTCGGCCGGCATGACCGAGGAGCAGTTCAACGCCTGCGTCACCGACGAGAAGGCGCTGCAGGCGCTGAACAAGCGCGTCGAGGCGGGCGTCAAGGCGGGGGTGCAGTCGACGCCCTCCTTCGTCGTCAACGGCAAGATGTACGAGGGCGCCCAGCCGCTGGCGGCGCTGGACGCCGCCATCGCCGAAGCGAAGAAGACCGCGTCGTGACGCCCACCCGCCGTCGCGTCCTCCCGATCCTGGCCGCCGCCACGGCGGCCCTGGCGCTCGCCGCCTGCGGCAGGGGCGGCGCCGGCGGCGCGGCCGCGACCGCCGGGCAGGACATGAGCCAGGGCCGGGCCGACGCGCCGGTCACCCTCATCGAATACGCCTCGCCCACCTGCCCCCACTGCGCCGACTGGAACCGCGAGGTCTATCCGGCCCTGAAGGCCAGGTACGTGGACACCGGCAAGGTGCGCTACGTGCTGCGCGAGGCGATGATCCACGGCCCGCCCGACGCGGCCGTGTTCCTGCTGGCGCGCTGCGCCGGACCGGACCGCTACTTCGCCGTCATCGACGAGGCCATGCGCACCTACGCCGAGGCCCAGGCGAGCGGGGACGCGCGCAGCTGGGTGATGAAGCTGGCCCCCACCGCGGGGCTGAACGAGCAGCAGGTCAGCGCCTGCATCGAGAACCCCGCGGCGATCGAGGAGCTCAACGCCCGCTACGACCGGCAGATGAAGGAATACGACGTCGAGGCGACGCCGACCTTCATCCTGAACGGCAGGAAGCTGGACGTGAACGCGCCGCCGACCATGGCCGAGCTGACCGCCATGATCGACCCGCTGCTGGCGGGCAAGTGACGATGCTCGCCTCACGCCGCCTGATCCTGGCCGGCCTCGGCGCCACGGCGGTGGGGCTGGGGCTGGGCGCCTCGACCGCCGGAGCCCGGGTCGCCGTGCGCCCCGACGACATGGTGCTGGGCTCGCCTTCGGCGAA
>DASPLM010000002.1:0-3749 GCA_035627575.1 Caulobacteraceae bacterium
GAGCTTGTCGAAGGACGAGGACTTCAGCCGCAACGGACGCGGCCCGGAAATGCCCTCACAGATAACTCAGCCACCAGTCCCGCCGCTCGCGCTTCACCCTGCCGAACCACCGGGCCAGCGGGAACAGCAGCGCCAGGACGACCGCCCAGACGAGGTAGACGACGCCGAGGCCGTAGCCCCAGCCTTCCTGCTTGGCGGGGTTGGCGAAGACCAGGACGAAGTCGCTCGCCGGCCGGCCCGCGACCATCGTTCCGACGAGCAGTTGCAGGCCGTGGATCAGGTAGATGTGCAGGACGTAGACGAACAGCGGCACGCGTCCGTAGGTCAGGAAGAACTCGGCCACCGGTCCGCGCAGGCGCTCGAACGCGGCCAGCAGCAGCAGGCTGATGCCCAGCGTCACCAGGATGAACTGCAGCGACGGCGGATACTTCTGCACGTTCATCACCGACATGGCCGTGCGCACCGGATCCGATTGCGCGGTCCAGGGACCCGGGTCGCCGTAGACGTTCAGCCACCGCAGCAGGGCGAAGGCGGCGACGAAGGTGAGACCCAGGAACAGGAGGGTGCGGATGCGCTCGCCCGGCGTCACCAGGAATACGTGGCCGAGGCCGTAGCCCAGGCACATGATCCCCAGCCACGGCAGCAGCGGGTAGGCCACGAACATCGGAGAGCCGAGCAGCTGTGGGAAGCCCGGCTCGAGCGCCAGGTTCCAGACGATGCCGTACTCGCCTAGGTGCGGCGGGTTGATCGGGGCGAGCAGGTTGTGGCCCGCCACGATCGCCACACCGATCGCCAGCACCGCGCGGGGGCCGAGCCACACCAGGGCGCTGAGCAGGATCATCCCGGCGCCGATCGCCCAGATGACCTGGAGGAAGGGCGCGCCGAGGGCGAAGTTCCAGCCGACGTTGATGACGGTGAGCTCGAGCAGGATCAGCCACAGGCCGCGGCTGAACAGGAACCAGCTCAGCGACCTGGTGTCGTCGTCCCGCACCCCCTTCAGGAATGCCGAGACGCCGGCCAGGAAGACGAACCCCGGCGCGCAGAGATGGGTGATCCAGCGGGTGGCGTAGAGCGCCGGCCAGCTGGTCCTGGGATCGACCGCGTCGGTGAAGAAGGCGCCGGCCATGAAGTAGTCGCGCACGTGGTCCAGCACCATCAGGACGATGATCAGGCCGCGCAGCAGGTCGATGGACGTGAGCCTCAACCCCTGGCGCAGCGGCCCGGCCGGCTCCGCGTCGGTGGCGAGATGGACCTGTGCGACGGCGCTCATGAGACCCTCCCCCGAGGTGCGAGACCGCCGTTATCCTCCGAAACGCCGCCCCTGGGGAGAGGGAGTGGAAGCTCGATCGTGGCGGCGCCCAGCGGAGCAGGGAGAAGGAGGATCATCCACGAACCTCACGAACCACACGAACGATCCGCCCCGCGCTGGCCTCGTCTTGATTGAAGGCGCGCTTTGCGCGCGGTTCTTTCCGGGCCGAGGGCGTGCGTTCGTTCGTGTGGTTCGTGAGGTTCGTGGAAAAATTCTCCCGACACCGGTCGATCCACGTCGTTGATCTGCGTCTAGGCTGCACGGGCGGCAGGCGCCCGGGAGGAGACACCGATGCAGTACGCGCTTCTGATCTACGAGGACGAGCGGAACTACCAGGACGAAGCCGTCTACAAGTCCATCCTGGACCAGCACAACGCCTTCTCGGAAGAGCTCGGCGACCGCATCCGCGGCGGCGCGGAACTGAAGCCTGTGGCCACGGCGACGACCGTGCGCCAGTCGGCTCCCGGCGCCGCGCGCACGGTGCACGACGGCCCCTTCGCCGAGACGCGCGAGCAGCTGGGCGGCTTCTACCTCATCGAGGCGGCCGACCTGGACGAGGCCCTGGCCTGGGCGCGGAAGCTGCCGATGGCCGGGGCGGGGTGCATCGAGGTGCGGCCGGTGGGAGCCAGTTGAGCCCCACGCTGGAACAGGCGGTCAGGGACGCGGGCGGGCGGGTGCGCGCGGCGCTCGCCGCCCGTTTCCGCGACCTGGATCTGGCGGAAGAGGCCTTCGCGGAGGCTTGCGTCGCGGCGCTTCCCGCCTGGGCCGAGGCCGGGCCGCCGCGCGACCCGGCCGCCTGGCTGTACAAGGCCGCGCTGCGCCGGGCGCTGGACCTGAAGCGGCGCGCGAAGGTCCGCGCCGGCTACCGCCCCGATCCCCGGGCGCCGGAGCCGACGCCGGAGGAGGCGCTGATCGTCGGCGAGGATCCGATCCCCGACGAGCGCCTGCGGCTGATCTTCGTCTGCTGTCACCCCGCGGTGGGGACGGAGGCGCGGGCGGCGCTGACGCTACGCCTGGTCTGCGGGCTGTCGACGGCCGAGATCGCAGCGGCGTTCCTGGTCAGCGAACCGGCGCTGGCCCAGCGCATCGTGCGGGCGAAACGGAAGATCGCCGACGCCGGGGTGCCGTTCGAGACGCCGGGGCCGGACGCCTGGCCGGAGCGCATGGACGCGGTCCTCTCCACGCTGGAGGTCGCCTACGCCAAGGCGTACGAGGACGCCGCCGGCGCGGGCGCCCATGCGGACTTCTACGAGGAGGTGTTGCGGCTTTCGGGCCTCCTGGCGCGACTGGCCCCCGGCGACGGCGAGGCCCTGTCCTTCGCGGCCATGGTGCGGTTCACGGAGGCGCGGCGGCCGGCGCGGCTGGACGACGACGGGGCGATGATCCCCCTGGACCAGCAGGACCCGGCCCAGTGGCGGCACGACCTCATCGACGAGGGCGAGCGTCTGCTGAAACGCGCCGCCGCCTGCGCCCGCCGGCCGGGCCCGCGCGCCCTGCAGGCGGCCATCCACTGCGCCCACTGCGTGCGTCGTCGGGGCAAGCCGACGCCCTGGCCGGCCATCGTCGGCCTCTACGACGCCCTGCTGGAGCATCGCCCCGACGCCGTGGTGCGGTTGAACCGGGCCGTGGCCCTGGCCGAGACGGCGGGGGTCGAGGCCGGCCTCGCCGAGGTGGAGGCCCTGGCCGGGGAGCGCACGGCCGGCTGGCTGCCGTGGCATGCGGCGCGGGCCCACCTGCTGGCCCGGTTGGGCCGGGCGATCGAGGCCGCCGCGGCCTTCGATGCGGCCCTGGCGCTCAACCCGGCGCCGGCGGAGCGGCTGTATCTGGAGCGGCGCCGTGCGCAAGCGGCCCCGGCGGCCGCCGCATCACCCAGTGCGGCATGACGTGGCCAGTCGTGGCGGCCGGATCGATCTCGAAACCGAAGCGGCGGTAGAAGCGCTGGGCCCGCTGGTTGTGGCGCAGCACGTTCAGCCACATGGGGCGGTCGAGGCCGAGCCACACCATCCCGGCCTGCATCAGGACGGCCGAGACCGCCGTGCCGTGGCAGTCCGGATGAACCATCAGCCAGTCCAGTTCGTGGTCGCCGGGCCCGTGGCGGGTGGAGATCACATAGCCGCCGAACCGGCCGTCCACGAAGGCGGCGACGAAGTGCTGGTGCTCGTTCTGCGCCGCCGCCTCGCAGCAGCCGGTGCTGATGTCCACCACCCGGCGGACGTCGGCCCGCTCGTGCGGGGCGAGGTCGTCGCGCAGGAAGGTGCTGGCGGTGGCGGCCTCGGTGAGGAGCCGCACGCCGCCGGCCCCGATGCGGTGCAGCGCCGCGGCGCCGGTCAGAAGGTCGATGGTCATGATCTCGCTGCCGATGGCCCGGCCTCTCCTTCGACAAGCTGGGGATGAGGCCTACGGGGGTCGGTGATAATCCTCATCCTGAGCTTGTCGAAGG
>DASPLM010000003.1:0-7866 GCA_035627575.1 Caulobacteraceae bacterium
CGCCCGACAGCGAGCACGGCCGCATCCCCGAGGTGCAGAAGCCGCCGGCCGCGCCGGACCTGGGCGAGTTGGACGCGATCAAGCGCGCCGCCTTCCTCGACCGCGGCTCGGCGCCGGGCGGGCGCGGCTCGGCCGAGTGGCGGCGCATGGAGATTCCCTCGGCCAACACCCACGCCACCGCCCCTGCCCTGGCCCGCCTGATGGGGGTGCTGGCCGACGGCGGGCGGCTGGGCAAGGAACCGGTGCTGTCGCAGATGACCCTGGCCAAGGCGGTGCGCGAGCGTATCCACGGGCCAGACCGCGTGCTGCCCTTCACCCTGTCCTGGGCGGCCGGCTTCCTGCGCAACAGGGAGCTGAACATCTATGGCCCGGGCGAGCTGGCGGTCGGTCACTCCGGCTGGGGCGGCAGCTGCGCCTTCGCCGATCCCGAGACCCGCCTCTCGGCCGCCTACGTCATGAACAAGCAGTCGCCCTACCTGCTGGGCGACCCCCGGCCGCTGCGCCTGATCGAGGCGCTGTACAGCGCGATCTAGGCGAGGGCCCGGTCCGGCGCCGACCTGGGCATGAACAGCGCCGCCGACAGCGAGGCGATGAAGGCGAAGCCGGCGCAGACGCCGATGGCGACCTGGAAGGCGCGGCGGAAGGCGTCGCGCTCGCCCGCCGTGACGGCGTCGGAATAGTCCCCGCCGCCCATCACGACGCTCAGCCGCTCGGCGGCGATCTCCGGCTGCCCGCCAAGCTGCGCTGCAAAGGCGATGCTGACCACCAGGGTAAGCACCGCCACAGCCACCATGCCGCCCACCCGGGCGGCCGCGTTGTTCACGCCCGACGCGATGCCGGCGCGGTCGTTGCGCACCGAGGCGAACAGGGCGGTGGTGAGGGGCGCGATGGTCACCGCCATGCCGAGCGCCAGCACCAGCAGGGCCGGGAACCAGGCGGTCCAGTAGTCGGCGCCTTCGCGCGGCAGGATCATCATCGCCAGGCCTACCCCGGCCACGGCCGGCCCCGCGATCAGGAACGGCCGTACGCCGAAGCGGTCGGCGGCGCGGCCGGCGAAGGGCGAGGCCAGGCCCAGCACCATGGAGAACGGCAGCAGCCCCGCCCCCACCTTGGCCGCGCTGTGTCCGTCCACGCGCATCCACTCGAACGGCAGCAGGTACAGCACTCCGGCCAGGGCGAAGTAGAGGCAGACGGTCAGCAGGTTCACCGCCGTGAACGCCCGCGAGCCGAACAGCTGCATCGGCATCATCGGGTAGGGGCTGCGCACCTCCACCCGCAGGAACAGGATCAGGACGGCGAAGGCGGCGGCCATCACGCCCCAGAATTTCAGTGAGGCCAGGCCCCACTCGATGCCGGCGCTGAGCCCCCAGCCAAGCAGCCCGAGGAAGGCGACCGCCAGCACGGCGCCCGGCCAGTCGGGCGGATCCGCCTGGTGCTCGCGGCTCTCGGGAATGGCCCAGGCGGCGAGCGCCATGGCGGCGAGCGCCACCGGGCCGTTGATCAGGAACACCCCGCGCCAGGTGAACTCGTCGGTGATCCAGCCGCCGACGACCGGGCCGATGGCGGCGGCGACGGCGCTGGCGCCGGCCCATATGCCCAGCGCCCTGCCCCGCTGTTCCTCGGCGAAGCAGACCGGGATCAACGCCAGGGCCGTCGGCACCAGCATGGCCGCGCCGACGCCCTGCAGCACGCGGCCGGCGATCAGGTTCTCGGGCGTCCACACCGCCGCGCACAGCAGCGAGGCCAGGGTGAAGAAGGCGACGCCGACGAGGAACACCCGCTTGCGGCCCCACCGGTCGCCCGCCGCCCCGCCGATCAGCACCAGGGCGCCGAGCGCCAGCAGGTAGCCGTTGACGATCCACTGCACCTGGGCCGCATTGGCGCCGAGATCGCCCTGGATCGCCGGGAGGGCGACGCTGACGACCGAGCCGTCGATGAAGGCGAGGCTGGAGCCCAGCACCAGGGCGGCCAACGCCACCTTCTGTCGGCCCGCCGATAGAGACGCGGACGGCGCGACCGATGGCTGCGGCGGCGCCTCGGGGGTGAACACCAGCCGGTCGGCCGCCTTTGGCGCGGCGCGCTTACGGGCGGGCGGGCTTCGGGTCGGCGAGCTCGGCGTCTTCGTCATCGAAGGCATCTTGGCCCAAAGGGTCCATCGGCGCGACCACGGTTTCGGCGGCGCACTCGGTGTGGGCGGCGCGGGCCGCCTTCAGCCGGCGCAGGGCGCCCCAGGCGAACACCGCCGCCCCCGCCCAGATGAAGACGAAGGACGCCGCGCGCAGGGGCGTGAAGGCCTCGCCCTGGCTGACGCCGATGGCGAAGCTGATCGTCGGCGCCAGGAACTGGAGGAAGCCCATGGTCGACAGCGGCATGCGCCGCGCCGCCCAGCTGAACAGCATCAGCGGCGCGACCGTCAGCGGGCCGGCCAGCAGCAGCCAGAACATGGTCATGGGACTGTCGAAGAAGTGCCCGCCGTCGCGGCCCAGCCACAGCAGGTAGAGGACGCCCGGGATGGTCAGGAACAGGCACTCGATGAACAGGCCCGTCTGGGCGTCCGCCTTGATGCTCTTCCTGATGATGCCGTAGGCGCCGAAGCTGAAGGCCAGCACCAGGGAGATGATCGGCAGGTGCCCCAGCGCGAATCCCTGCACCGTTACGCCGACGGCGGCGAGCGCGATGGCCACCTTGCCGAACGTATCCATGCGCTCGCGAAACAGCAGGGCGCCCGCGGCCATGTTGATCAGCGGATTGAGGTAGTAGCCGAGGCTGGTCTCCAGCAGGCGGCCGCTGTTCACCGCCCACACGAACAGGGTCCAGTTGGCGGCGATCAGCGCGGTGGAGAGCGCCAGCAGGGCGACGGTCCTGGGCTGCTTCAGCACGGCCCAGACCTGGGTCCCCTGCCGCGCCAGCAGCACCAGCAGCCCGGCCCACAGCACCGACCAGACGGCGCGGTGGCCCATGATCTCCCAGGCGTCGGCGCCGGCCTTGCCCATCTGCTGGAAGGCCAGGGGCGCGAAGCCCCATACGGCGTAGCAGACGATGCCCGCGGTCAGGGCCGCGCGGGCTTCGGGGTATTCCTTCTCGGTCACGCCAGCGCCGGCGAGAGCACGCCCTCGCGGTCGAGCAGCTGGGCGATCTGCACCACGTTCAGCGCCGCGCCCTTGCGCAGGTTGTCCGAGACCACCCACAGGTTCAGGCCGTGATCGACGGTCGGGTCGCGGCGGATGCGGCTGACGTAGACGGCGAACTCGCCCGCGGACTCCTTGGGCGTCATGTAGCCGCCGTCCTCGTGCTTATCGATGACGATGACCCCCTCGGCGTTGCGCAGGATGTCGCGCGCCTCGTGCTCGTCGATGTGGCTGTCGAACTCGACGTTCACGGCCTCGGAGTGGCCCACGAACACCGGCACCCGCACGCAGGTGGCGGTGAGGTTGATCGACGGGTCCAGGATCTTGCGCACCTCGGCCGACATCTTCTCCTCCTCGCCGGTGATCCCGTCGTCGTCGAAGGGGCCGATGTGGGGGATGACGTTGAAGGCGATCTGCTTGGTGAAGGTCTTGGGTTCGGAGGGGCCGAGCACGAAGACGCCCTTGGTCTGCTCCCAGAGCTCGTCCATCCCGGCCTTCCCGGCGCCGGAGACCGACTGGTAGGTCGAGACCACCACCCGCCTGATCACCGCCGCGTCGTGCAGGGGCTTCAGCGCCACCACCAGCTGGGCGATGGAGCAGTTCGGGTTGGCGATGATGTTCTTCTTGCGCGCGTCCCAGATGGCGTCCGGGTTCACCTCGGGCACGATCAGGGGGACCTGCGGGTCCATGCGCCAGGCCGAGGAGTTGTCGATGACGATCGGGCCCTGGGCGCCGATGCGCTCGGCCCATTCCTTCGACACCGTCGTGCTGGCGCTCATCAGCACCAGGTCGACGGTGGAGAAGTCGAACTGCTCGAGATCCTTGCACTTCAGGGTGCGGTCGCCGAACGCGACCTCCATGCCCATGGACTTGCGCGAGGCGATGGCGTGGATCTCGGAGACGGGGAACTCCAGCTCCTCGAGGATGGCGAGAATCTCGCGGCCCACCGCGCCCGTGGCGCCCACGACGGCGACGCGATAGCTCATGCCGAACTCCGGAAATGCTGGATCAGCGCCGCAATCCGGCGCGCCCTCCATGTAGGGCCTCGCGCGCCGGACGCAACGGGGATTCCATCGTTCAAACCTTCGCCCCAGGACGAGGGATGCGGCGCGTTCACGGGTTTGCTCCCGCTTCCCAACGCTGTAAGCGCCACCCCATGACCCTCTCCGTGCGCAACGCCTACAAACGCCTGCTGAAGAGCGGCCGCATCAACGCCGACGCCTCCCAGGCGCGGGCGGTGGAGGCGCTGGCCCGGCTGGAGCGGGACCTGTCCCATGCGCGCGATCCGCTGCTGCCGTTCCTGGGCAAGCCGAAGGCGGTGAAGGGACTCTACCTCTGGGGTCCGCCGGGGCGGGGCAAGTCCATGCTGATGGACCTGTTCTTCGACGCGGCGCCGACGGCGAAGAAGGAGCGGCGCCACTTCCACGCCTTCATGGCCGAGGTGCACGACCTGGTGCGCCAGTGGCGCGACGGCTCGGCCGCCGACCGCAAGCGCGTGTTCGGCGCGCGCAAGGGCGACGACCCCATCGAACCCGTCGCCGACGTCATCGCCGCGCGGTCCCGCCTGCTGTGTTTCGACGAGCTGCAGGTCACCGACATCGCCGACGCCATGATCCTGGGCCGCCTGTTCGAGGCCCTGTTCGATCGCCGCGTGACCCTGGTCGCCACCTCCAACCGCCCGCCCGAGGACCTGTACAGCAACGGCATCAACCGCCAGCTGTTCGAACCCTTCATCGACCTGATCAAGCAGCGCTGCGCGGTCTGCGCCGTCGAGGGGCCGCGCGACTTCCGTCTCGACCGCCTCGCTGGCTCGAACGTCTACTTCACCCCCGCGGACGCCGCCGGTCGGGAGGCCTTCGACCGGCTGTGGCGCGACCTGACCGACGTCAACCGCGAGGTCGGCGCCGGCCTGGACGTGCTGGGCCGGCGGCTGGAGTTCCCCCGGGCCGTCGGCGGCCAGTTGCGGGCCAGTTTCGAGCGGCTGTGCGACGAGGCGCTGGGGCCGCAGGACTACCTGGCCATCGCCGAACGCTTCCACACCGTCTTCATCGAGGGCGTGCCGGTGATGGGTCCGCAGAACCGCAACGCCGCCCGCCGCTTCGTGACCCTGATCGACGCCCTGTACGAGGATCGCGACCGGGTGGTGATCCTGGCCGACGCAGAGCCCGAGGCGCTGTATCCCGCCGGCGACGGGGCGTTCGAGTTCGAGCGCACCGTCTCGCGCCTGCGCGAGATGCAGTCGGTCGAATACCTCAAGCAGCCGCACGGCTGACGGCTTGACCGTGGCGGCCCTCCGCCCCAGCTTGGCGGCCGATCCGGAGACCCACGATGAAGTTCCTCGCCCCTGCCGCCTGCGCGACCCTGTTCCTCATCGCCGCGGCGCCGGCGGCGGCAAGGCCCCTGCCCGAGCGCGGCATGACCCTGGAGCAGATCGCCGAACAGATGCGGGAGGCCGGCTACAAGGCGCAGATCGTCAAGGAGGGCGAGCGCCGTCACGTCGCCAGCGCCACCGGCGGGGTGAACTTCGAGGTCTATCCGGACGACTGCAAGGAAGACCGCTGCGCCTCCATGCAGTTCTCGGCCGGCTTCGACATGGTCAAGCCGGTTGCGCCCGAGAAGGTCAACGAATGGGCCAGGACCAAGCGCTGGGCCCGCATGCACCTGGATGAGGAAGGCGACCCGTTCCTCTCGCGCGACGTCAACCTGGCGCCCGGCGGCACCACCGAATCCTTCGCCGAGGAACTGAACATCTGGGACCTGATGGTCGGCGAGTTCACCGGCTTCATCGGCTGGTAGGCCAGGCTGCGCTTCAGGTCGCCGCGGCCGCCGGCGGCGACGCGGCGGCCGGGGACAGGCGCTCCGGCGCCTCGAAGCCCGCCATGCGCCAGTAAGGGGCCGCGAAGAGGACGATCAGGCCGACGAGCAGGACGATGTTGAGCCGGCGGCCGCGCGCCAGCAGGACTCCGACCATGCACCCCTTGATCGCCAGGTTGTAGGGAAGCCACCAGGCCCAGAAGGCCAGCGGCTGTTCGTTGAACATGTGGACCGCCCGGTCGGTCGACATGAGGGTGAGCAGGATTTCCGCCACCAGCAGCAGGCCCATGACCCACCGCTTGCGTTCGGCATAGTAGGCGTCGAGCGACGGCCAGTCCTCGATGTTGCGCGGCATGACGATGGCCGTCGCCAGGTAGTAGCAGGCGGCGACCAGGAACGGGCCGGCCATGGTCTCCATGGTGATGGCGACCCCGCGCAGGTTCGACCAGGCGTCGAGCCAGGTCGCGACGATGGCCAGGAGGATGAAGGCCATCAGCAGGCCGGACTGCCAGCCGAGGCGCTTGAGCTCGCGGGTGCGGAACAGGGCGGCCACGCCCTGCAGCAGCTCCGCGACCGCCAAGCCGAGGATCAGGCCATAGAACGCGAAGAAGAACTCGAACTCGCTCAAGACCTTGCCCCCGATGCCCCGGGGGGACGCTAGCCGTCAAGCCGGCCCGGCGCCAGCGTCGGGCCCCTCACCAGGAGGCGGCGCGGTCGGCGCGGGCCGCCTGGCGGAAGGCTTCCCAGGGGAATTGCAGCCGGGTGCAGGCGCCGGTGCTCCAGCCCCCGTCCGCATCGCGCCGCGCCGCCAGGGAAACGACATCGCCCTGGCGGAGGGAGAGGCCGCACGCGCCGTCCGCGCTGGGGCCGTTGGCCACGTCCACAAGACGGGGCAGCTTGCCCTTCAGGATCTCGGCCACGGCGATGGTGCTGACCACGCGGCCGTCGGCGAGGCGGCGCACCTTGAGCACCCGGCCGCGGAACACCGCGTCGGAGCGGGTCATCTGTTCGGTGGGGCTGCGGAAGCGCGTGCAGTCGCACGCCTGGGCGACGCCGGCGACAAGACTCAACAAGACCGCAGAGACGGCGAAGGCGCCGGCACGGCTCGGCATGATGACCCCCCAGAGGTAGATTCGGCCACGGTGAGGCAAGGTTGCGTCTCAACCATGACCGCGTTTGCGTAACTATCTCGAACCCGGACGACCCCTGCGGGAGGCTGCCTTCAGCGATTCCGGGCGCGGCGGTAGTCCGCCCACGGGTGCTGGATGGCTGCGCACGAGCTGGTCGTCCAGGCGCCGCGGACGCGATGGGCGGTCAGGGCGACGATCTCGCCGCGCCGGAACCGGACGCCGCAGCCGGCCGCGGTCTCGGTCCCGTGCTCGACCCGCACGCGCCGGCCGAGCTTGCCCTTGACCGTGTCGAGCACCTCGAAGGTGGTGGCGGCGCGGTCGCGGCCGGAGCGCTCGGTGCGGACCACCCGTCCTTCGAACACGGCGTCGGCGGCGGCGATCTGCTCGGCGGCGCTGCCGTAGCGCATGCAGCTGCAGGCCTCGGCCACGCCCGCGGCGGCCAGCACGGCGACGGCGACGGCGACGACGGCCGCCGGCAGCTTTCGGGTGATCGGCTTCATCATCACGGCTCCCGAGGAACACCGTGATGATTGCGCGTTCGCCCGGCGGATGACAACCGCGGGGCGCGCGTCGCTCAGCCGAAGCGCGCGAGCGCCGCCGTCCAGGCCCGACCGACCGGGACCAGGCTCCCGTCCGACAGCGTCACCCCGCGCCCGCCGCCGGGGCGCGGACCGATGGCGGTGACGTGATCGGCGTTCACGGCCCAGCTCTTGTGCACGCGCACGAACTCTCCCGGGAGGGTCTCCAAGGTCTGGGCCAGGGAGGCGGTCGACAGCAGGGTGCGCCCGTCGGTC
>DASPLM010000004.1:0-2103 GCA_035627575.1 Caulobacteraceae bacterium
CGGACCTTTGTCGACAGCGAACTCCCCCGAACAGCCGTCACCCTCGGGCTCGTCCCGAGGGTCCATCCGCCCGCCCCACCGCGCCGACAGGCAGGTCGCTCCGGCGCCGCCATGACCTGGCCCAGGCTGTACGGCTGAACCCTGGCCCCTCGGGACAAGCCCGAGGGTGACGGCGCCATACTGGAAATCAGGAACGAGCCAATGCCCCCGGTGACGCCGACCACCGCCGGCGCTAGCCTCGCCCCATGAGCACCGCCCGCAACGCAGAGTCCCTTCTCGTCGTCGGCCGCGTCCAGGGCGTGGGCTATCGCTGGTGGTGCGTGGGCGCGGCCCAGCGGCTGGGGCTGGACGGCTGGGTGCGCAACCTGACCGACGGCACGGTGGAGATCCTGGCCATCGGCGCGCCGGCCGCCATCGACGCCCTGGCGCGCGAGTGCCGCACCGGGCCGACGGGCGCACGGGTGGAGGACGTGGAGCGCGTCGCCGCCGACGACGACGGGTCCAGGGGGTTCGTGGAGAAGGCGACGGCGCGGGCGGTTTAGGCGCCTCGCCATTTCCACCCCTCGGCCCAAGCCCTTGCTTTCGGCCACGCTTTCGCCGACGGTCGGGCTGTAAGAGTCCGGGGGGACACCAGAATGCTTCGCACACTCGCCGCCGCGCTCGCGCTCGGCGCGCTCGCCACGTCCGTCGCCGCGGCGCCGGCCTCGCGCTCCAGGGGACCCCAGGGGCCGGACATGATCCACGCCACCCTGGGCTACGTCTACTTCAACAAGCCGGGCGCCGACCTGGCGACGCACAACCGCGACATGATCGCCTGCCGCCGCCTGGCCACGCGCGGCGCGCCCGGCGGCGTGGACACGACCATGTACTATTCCCAGGGCCTCGCCGCCGGCGCCATCGCCAGCGCCTCGGCCGCCAACATCGCCGCCGGCTACGAGCAGCAGCGCGCCCAGCTGTGCATGGTGGCGCGCGGCTGGCGCGTCGTGGTGCTGGAAGAGACTCCGGGCATCCGCCTCAAGAAGCTCAAGCCCGCCGAGTTCCAGGCGCGCATGGCCGAACTCGTCGGCGCGGCCGAGCCGGAAGGTCGCATCGCCGCCTCGTTCAGGAACCAGGCGGCCATGGGCGCCTCGGTCAAGTACGGCCTTGCCGACTGGGTCGACCAGACCTCGCTCAGCGCCAGGGTCTCCACCGCCGGGGGACTGCCGGAGGGCGAACCGCTGAGGATCGAGCCCCCGATGGCCGACGAGACCGCGGGCGGTCGGCCGGAGATCGCCCTTCCCGCCGCCCCGCCTGCCGACGAGGCGCTGGTGGTGGTGCGGCTGACCGGGAACGCCAAGTCCCACGGCGGCCACGCCATCGTCTTCGAGCGCGATGACGGCGCCGCCCTCTTCGCGATCGCCCTGCCCCGCAAGGGCAAGGGCGTGGTCGAGAAGTCGGCGGCCTACGCGGTGCCGGCGGGGCGCTGGCGCATCGCCCGGTTCCTCGACGAGGGGGCGGGCGTCTACAAGGGCCCGCGCCAGAGCTTCGACTTCTGCCTGGGGGCGCCGGGCGTGGAGGTGAAGGCCGGCGACGTGCTGGACCTGGGTTCGTTCGACCTGAGCGGCCAGTTGGGTCCGGACATGGCCGCGGGCGCCGGCCGCGCCGTCCTCGCGGGCCAGCCGGACCTGGCCTCGGCCGTGCGTCCCGCGGCCTGGACCAACGGCACCATCGGCGTGTGCCGCGGCCACTTCCACTACGCCCTGGAGCTGCCCGGCGCGCCCTTCGCGGAGGGCTACGACGGAGCCCGCCTCGCCGGTCCCACGGCGGCCGCGGCGGCGCCGGCCCCCTAGGGGAAGGGGCGGCCGCGGCGCGCCTGCGACTATCCCGCCACAGTGCGACGACAGGCGTGGCCGTTAACCCTTTTGGCGGCTCACATTTTCGGAACGCGGGGGGCGCTGACGCATTGCCATGGGTGACGCGCTGCGGGTCGGGAGGCCCGGCGGCGCTCCTGAGAGGTTGGTAAGCATGACCGCGTCCAAGCGTACGAAGTCCCACCTGTCGGTGGTCGAGCCCGCGACGCCGCACCCCGTCGGCGACAGCGAAATCTATAACCTGATGCGCAAG
>DASPLM010000005.1:0-10765 GCA_035627575.1 Caulobacteraceae bacterium
CCAAGAGGTGGTGAGGTCGCCGCGGGGCAGCGCCGTCTAGGCGCTTTCTGCCGTGAGGGCGCGGCAGAAAGCGCCGCCTTTCCGAAAGGTTTACCGCAGGTCGGGGTCGAGAAACGCCTTGCACGGCAAGGGTTATCGAGGGGCGGGCACCGACGGCCCGGCGCTTGCAGCACGAGGTTCGAATAAGCCCGGCGCAGCAGGCGCTCCCCACCCTTCGACCCCCCGGGGCCCATGCAGTCCGCAGACCTGCTCGCCATCGCCAACGTTGCGCCGCCGCCCGCCGCGTCCCAAGCCGCCTCGACCGGCCGCGAGGACGCGGACGCTTTCGCGCGGGCCCTGGCCGACGAAATGGATGCCGCGCGGGCTGCCGCAGACGCCGGGGACGGACGGTGCGGAACCTCGGGAGACGGCGTCGCCTCCGGTGCGGCGGACGTCCTCACGCCCGAGCGCCCCGCGCGGCCGGACCGGGGCTCGCGATCCGTCCTGCAGGGGCTCCTGGGAGGACTGTGGCGCGGCGACGGTTCGCAGGGCGGCCTGGGCGGTCTGAAGAACCTCACCGACCCGATCACCGCCGGCTCCGGCGCCGGGGCCAAGCCGGATCCGTTCAAGCCAGGTCCGCTCAAGGGGCAGGGCGCCTTCCGCGAGGCGCTCGACGCCTTGGGAGCCGCCATCAACGAAGCCCTCAAGGACCCCTCCGCCTCCACTGCCGCACAGGGTCAACTGCCCGCGCCCGTGCAGGCGGCCCTCGACCAGGTGCTCGCCGCCGCGCCCCCGGGAATGTCCGAGCGGCTCGCAGCCTTCGCCGGCAAGCTGAGCGAGCGTCTGGCGGCCCTGCTGGCCAAGGGGGACGGCCCCGGCGATCCCACTGCGCCCGAGGTCTCGGCGCAGCCCCCTGACGCCAAGGGGGCCGAAGGCGTGCTCTCGCAGGCGCTCGCTGCGCTGGGCGACATGGATACGGCGCCCATGCCCGACATCCAGGAGACCATCGAGCCAGCCAGGACCGCAGCCTCGCCGGCGGCGACGACCTCCGGCCCGCTCCCGTCGAGTTCCGGGGAAGCGTCCGGCCCCTCGCCAGCGGCGCCGGCCGGCGCTCCTTCGGCCGCTGAACTCGCTGCCAAAAGCGCGGACGCGAGCACGGGCGGCGCGGACGGGGCAGCTCCCATAGCCCCGGAACCCGCCACGGCCGAAAGCATGCAGGCGCTCGTCGCCTCGACGCCCTCCGCCGACCCCCGCGCCGCCGCCGCGGCCGCCGTGCGGGGCTCGCCCGAGACCGTGGCCATGCTGGCCTCCACTATCGCCCGCAAACTGGAAGGCCGCACGACCCACTTCGACATGGAGCTGCATCCGGCCGAATTCGGCCGCGTCGACGTGCGCCTGCGCATCGACGCCGAGGGCCGGGTCGCCGCGCAGATGGCGTTCGACAACCCGGTCGCCGCCGCCGACCTGCGTGCTCGCGCCGACGAGTTGCGCCGGCAGCTGGAGCAGGCCGGCTTCCAGGTCGCCAGCGAAGACCTGACCTTCACCGACAAGGGCGCCGGCGGGTTCGACCAGAACCCCCGCAACGCCTTCGCCGGCATGGACGCGGACGCCGGCCGGGGCGCCCGCGCCCGGGCCTTCGCCGACGGGGAGCGCGCCGCGCGCCTCGCCGACGACGCCGGCCGGCTGCAGCGCCGCAATCTCACTGGCCTCGACGTAAGGGTCTGAAGCTATGACAATTTCCGCAGTCGACGCCGGTCAGACCATCAACGCGGGCCGCTCCAGCCTGGTGCAGAACTATGAGACGTTCCTGTCCCTGCTCACGGCCCAGCTGAAGAACCAGGACCCGACCTCGCCAGTCGATTCCAATGCCTTCACCGCCCAGTTGGTGCAGATGAGCGGCGTGGAGCAGCAGCTGCTCACCAACGACCTTCTGAAGACTCTCGTCGGCCAGAGCGAGAACGGCCTGTCCAACGGCGTGGCCTACATCGGGAAGACGGTGACGGCCGCGTGGTCGGCGAACGCGCTCAAGGACGGCTCGGCTACCTGGAGTTACGAACTGGCCAACAACGCGAGCGACGTGAAGCTCGAGATCTTCGACTCCAAGGGCAAGGTCGTGTGGACCGGCCAGGCCCCGGACAAGACGACGGGCATCCACGATTTCACCTGGGACGGCAAGGCGACCGACGGGACCCAGCTGCCCGACGGCGGCGTCTACAGCCTGAAGATCACGTCCAAGCAGGGCGACAGCGACATCGCTTCCCAGGTGCTGATCCGGGGCCGCACGCGCGGCGTCGAGGTCTACGACGGCGAGACCTACCTCACCATCGGCGGCGCCATCGTGCCGCTGGCCAACGTCATCAGCGTCGAGGAGCAGGACCAGCCTGCCTCCGGAAACGCATGACCCGAACAGAGACGGCGCGCCCGAACGGCGCGCATGACCTGGGGCTCCAAGACCCCGACGCAGCAGGCGCAGACGGCATCATCATGGGGACCAAGAGACAATGAGCATCAACAGCGCCATGCTCGCGGGCGTGTCGGGCCTGTCGGCGAATTCCGCCGCGCTCGCCGCCATTTCGGACAACATCGCGAACGTCAACACCGTCGGCTACAAGCGCAGCCAGTCGGCGTTCCAGACCATCGTCACGGCCCAGGCCGTGCACGGCTCCTACTCGGCCGGCGGCGTGCTGGCGACGACCCGGCAGTTCGTCAGCCAGCAGGGCCTCCTGCAGCGCACGAACTCCAGCACCGATCTCGGCATCGCCGGGCAGGGCTTCTTCGTCGCCACCGAGAAGCCCGAGAACCTCGACGCCACCGACGCGCGGCTGTTCACCCGCGCCGGCTCGTTCCAGGTCGACGAACTGGGCTACCTCCAGAACAGCGCCGGCCTGTACCTGCAGGGCTGGCCGGTCGACAACGACGGCAACGTGCTGATGGACCCGTCGGACATCACGCGGCTGGACTCGATCAACGTCTCCACCGTCGGCGGCGCTGCGGAGCAGACCACCCGCGTCTCGCTCAACGCCAACCTGAAATCCAGCCAGACGCTGTCGGCCGACCTCGCCAGCTACAACGCCCTGACCAATTCCATGTCGATGTACGACGCGGAGACGGGCACGGGCGTGAAGCCGGACTTCGAGATGCAGATCCCGATCTCCGACTCCAAGGGCGGCCAGCGCACCATCGCCGTATCGTTCCTGAAGAGCGCCACGCCCAACCAGTGGTACGCGGAAATCCGCGCCATCCCGGCCAGCGACATCGTCGGCGGGTCGGACCTCGCGCCCGGCCAAATTCTGACAGGCACCGTGGCCTTCACCTCGGACGGTCGCCTCGACCTGGACAACACCACCCTGTTCCCGGATCCCGAGAACCCGGTTCTGTCGTTCGGCGCCTCGAACGCCGGCGCTCCGGCGGCCGACGGCGTGAACTGGGCCGCGGGGCTCGGCATCGGGGCCCAGAACATCACCTTCGACTTCGCTTCGGCGGCCGGCGGCCTGACCCAGTACGACAGCCAGTCGGTGATCCAGGCGGTGAACACCAACGGCACCGCCTTCGGCAATCTGACCGAGATCGAGATCGACGAGGAAGGCTTCGTCACCGCGATCTTCGACAACGGCATCACCCGCCGCATCGCTCAGGTGGCCATCGCCACCTTCTCCAACCCGGACGGGCTGAAGGCCGTGTCGGGCAACGCCTACCGCGTCTCGGACCGCAGCGGCACCTTCAACCTGAAGGCGCCGGGCACCGGCGGCGCGGGCCTGTTGTCCCCCTCGACCCTCGAGGCCTCGACCGTCGACCTTTCGGCCGAGTTCACCGGGCTGATCACCACGCAGCGCGCCTACTCGGCGTCTTCGAAGATCATCACGACGGCCGATGAGATGCTTGAAGAGCTCATCCGCGTGAAGCGCTGATCTGAATCCTAATAAGTATAGTAAATGAAACCTTTCCAACCACACACGTCGGGCGGACTTCTCGGTAGGTCGGCAATTAGTGCCTTCTTTACTGTCGGAATTAAGCCGATGTTATGGGCGGGTGCTTACGCTCGTCGTGTGGTGGTGGTGAGAGAGGCGTAAGCCCATGCTTCAAGAGCAGCGCCTGAACGGCAAAGGCGAAAAGTACATTGTCGGACCGACCGGGGCTCCGTTGACCCTGGCCGATCTGCCTCCCGCGAACACCCAGCGTTGGGTGATCCGCAGGAAGGCGGAAGTCGTCACGGCGGTGCGTGGAGGCTTGCTCACTCTCGAGGAAGCCTGTGAGCGCTACCGCTTGACGACCGAGGAGTTTCTGGGTTGGCAGCAGTCGATCGACCGCTGGGGAATGGCGGGTCTTCGGACCACGCGCATCCAGCAGTATCGCTGACGCCTTCCGATGAACGAGCCGGAGAAGGCCGCGTCCCAGGGCGCGGCCTTCTTCGTTTTCGGGTCAGTCCGTCAGCATCACCTGGGCTGGCGTGACGGGCAGTTCCTCCAGCCGGATCTGCCGGTTTCCGTCATTGTCGAGGCGGGTGAAGCGTCGGCGGGCGGCCTGGGACCACTCCTCCCTGGTGATGATGGCGTTGAAGTCGGTGTCCGCGGCCGCGACCGGCTGGGGCTCGTTCAACAGGCCGTAGCGGCCGGCTCCCTTGCGCGTCAGGTGCGGCGGAAGCTTCTTGGCGCCCTTCGGCGAGATCATGGTGCCGACGCTGCGGCGGTCGGCGGGGCGAGCGCGGCGGACCGGCGGCGCGGCCACGAGGATCTCAGGAGCCACCTCGGTTTCGTAAGCCACCTGTTCCAGGTTGTTCAGACGCCCGTCCTTGTCCGTGTCGAGCGCGGCGAAGAAGCGCAGGGCGTCGGCCTCGAACTCGGTCACGGTCATGACGCCGTCCGCATCCGTGTCGGCCCGGCCGAACCAGCTTCCCACGGGGTAGGGCGCGTCCTCGGCGGCGCGGAAGGGTTCCCCCGCGGGACTGAGGAAAAGATTGGGAGTCGGGGCGTCCTCGCTTGGGCGCTGGCGCAGTTCTTCCTGCGCGATGGCCGGGCTGGCGAGGGCGAGGGCGAGGACCAGGGAAAGGCGAATCATGAGGGGGAACTCCGACGGCGACGCTCAAGCCTTACAACGCGAAGGCGGGCGCCAGTCCGTCGCACCGCCGGCCGCTTAATGACCTCTTTACCATGCACCCGGAAAATCCTGCCTAGCGAGCGGCGCAAATGCCGTTCGGCCAGAGTCTAGCCAAGGGCGGTGTGGTCGGTGTTCGGGGGTTTGCAGAGATTCGGGATCGGCCGTCTCGCCATGGTCCTCGGCGGCGCGGCGGGCGCTGCGGCGCTGCTCGTCGCCTTGATGTTCAAGCTGGGCGGGGAGCCCAGCGCCCTGCTGTATTCCAACCTCGACCTGAAGGAGGCGTCGGAGATCACGGCGGCGCTGGACGCGGCGGGCGTGAAGTACGACGCCAAGGGCGACGGCTCGACCATCATGGTGGGCCGCGACGACGTCGCCACGACGCGCCTGATGCTCTCTTCGAAGGGTCTGCCGACCTCCGGCTCGGTCGGCTACGAGATCTTCGACAACGCCTCGGCGCTCGGGCAGACCGACTTTGTCCAGAACCTCAACCGCCAGCGCGCCCTTGAGGGCGAGCTGGCGCGGACCGTGCGTTCGCTGGAAGGGGTGACCTCCGCCCGCGTGCACCTGGTGCTGCCCAAGCGCCAGCTGTTCGAGGAGGAGGCCGGCTCGCCGACGGCCTCCATCGTGGTGGGGCTCGCGCGGCGCGACCTGTCGGCCGACCAGATCCGCGCCCTGCGCAACCTGGTAGCGGGCGCGGTGCCGAACCTGAAGCCCGATCACGTCACGATCCTCGATGACTCCGGCAAGATGCTGGCGGCGGGTGCGGAGGACGACGGGGGCCTGGCCAGCGAAATGGCCGCCGATCGCAAGGCGCAGGTCGAGGAGCAGGTCCGCAAGGCCATCCGCGACGTGGTGGAAGGCGTGGTGGGACCGGGCAAGGCCCGCGTCCAGGTCACCGCCGAAGTCGACCAGACCCGCGTCACCGAACAGCAGGAGACCTTCGATCCTGACGGCCAGGTCGTGCGCTCGACCTCCACCGTGGAGGAGAGCGCCCGCGAAGCCGGCACGGCCACTGGCGCGGTCGGCGCAGCTGTGAACGTTCCCGGGGGCGCGGCCGAGGGCGATGCGCTCGGCGGCGGTTCCCAGAACGGCCGCACCGAAGAGACGACGAACTACGAGATCTCACGCACCACCCGCACCGAGGTGCAGGAACCCGGCGCGATCAAGCGGCTGTCGGTCGCCGTCGCCGTGGACGGCGTCACCACCACGGTGAACGGCAAGACCACCTATGCGCCGCGCTCGGCGCAGGACATGCAGCGCATTCAGCAGCTGGTCCGCTCGGCAATGGGCTACGACGAGACGCGCAAGGACATGGTCGAGGTCGTCAACGTCCGCTTCAACCGCGAGGCGGACGGCGTGGGCGGCACTGCGGCCGGTTCCCCTCTGCTGGACTTCGACAAGAACGACATCATGCGCGGGGTCGAGATGCTGATCCTCGCGATCGTCGCGGCCCTGATCATCTTCTTCGTCGTACGCCCGCTGCTGAAGTCGGCCGGCGGCGGCGCCGGCGCCGCGCCCGCCCTGGCCATGGGCGTTGCGGGGGGCGGAGGCGGCGGCGCGCTCGGCGGGCCGTCCAACGTGGTGGCGCTGAACGCCCAGGGCCAGCCGCTTGGCCTGCCCGCGCCGAGCGACATGGAGCAGCGCATCGACATCGCCCGCATCGAGGGCCAGGTGAAGAGCTCGTCGGTCAAGAGCGTAGCCGAATTCGTGGAGCGCCACCCGGAGGAGTCGGTCTCGATTCTCCGGGGCTGGCTGCACGACCGCTAAATGTCCGCCAAAGCCATTGCCAAGCGCTCGGTCGAGGATCCGAAGCGCCTGACCGGTCCCGAGAAGGCGGCCATCATCCTGCTCGCCCTGGGCGAGGAGCACCACAGGCTGTGGGAGTCCCTCGACGAGGACGAGATCAAGGAAATCTCCCAGGCCATGTCCAGCCTGGGCACGGTTTCGGCTGCCGTGGTCGAGGAACTGCTGATCGAGTTCGTCTCGGGCATGACCGGCGCCGGCGCCGTGATGGGCAGCTTCGAGCAGACCCAGCGGCTGCTGCAGTCCTTCCTGCCCGTGGAGAAGGTCGAGACCCTCATGGAGGAGATCCGCGGTCCCGCGGGTCGAACCATGTGGGACAAGCTGGGCAACGTGAACGAGGCGGTGCTCGCCAACTACCTGAAGAACGAATACCCCCAGACGGTCGCCGTGGTGCTGTCCAAGATCAAGGCCGAGCACGCCTCGCGTGTTCTCTCGGCCCTGCCCGAGGATTTCGCGCTGGAATGCGTGCAGCGGATGCTGCGCATGGAGCCGGTGCAGCGCGACATCCTCGACAAGATCGAGCAGACCCTTCGCACCGAGTTCATGTCCAACCTGGCGCGCACGTCCAAGCGCGACAGCCATGAACTCATGGCCGAGATCTTCAACAACTTCGACCGTCAGACCGAGGGCCGCTTCATCGCCGCGCTGGAGGAGCGCAACCGCGAGGCGGCCGAGCGCATCCGCGCCCTGATGTTCGTGTTCGAGGACCTCTCCAAGCTCGACCCTGGCGGCGTGCAGACCCTGCTGCGTGCGGTCGAGAAGGACCAGCTGGCGCTGGCGCTGAAGGGCGCCTCGGACAGCCTGCGCGAGATGTTCTTCTCCAACATGTCCGAGCGCGCCTCGAAGATCATGCGGGAGGACATGGAGACCATGGGTCCGGTGCGCCTGAAGGACGTGGACACCGCCCAGATGGCCATGGTGCAGGTGGCCAAGGACCTGGCCGCCAAGGGCGAGATCATGCTCGCCGGCCAGGGCGGCGATGACGAGCTGATCTACTGATGAACCAGCCCCGTCCCTTCTCCTTCGACACCCACTTCGACGACGGCGGCGCCGTGATCGCGGTCGCCCCCTCGGCGCCGAGGGTGAAGCGCGCCTTCACCGTCGAGGAGGTCGAGGCGATCCGCGCCGACGCCTACCGCGAAGGCGAGGCCGCGGCCCTGGCCTCGGCCCAGGCCATGCAGGCGCGCGCCCTGGCCGAGCTGGCGGAAGCCGCCCGCGGCGGCCTCGGCGCCCTGGCCCAGGTGGCGCACAACCACCGTGTCCACGCCGCAGGCCTGGCCATGGCGTGCGGCAAGGCCATCGCCGACAGCGCGCTGGAGGCCTTCCCCCACGCGGCCCTGCAGGCGGCGCTGGAGTCGCTCGCCCGCGAGTTCGACGAGGCGCCGCGCCTGGTGCTGCGCGTCGGCGCCGGCGGCGAGGGCGTGGCCGAGGCGGCCGAGCAGGTCGCCCGCGACATCGGCTTCCCCGGCCAGATCGTGGTTCGCGCCGACGGCGGCCTGCCCCGCGCCGCCTTCATCATCGAGTGGGCGGACGGCACGGCGGTCTTCAATCCCGAGGCCACGGCGGCCCGCATCGCGGACGTCGTCGCCTCGGCCCTCGCCTCGGACCGGCTGCACGCCGACCCCATCGACCTTTCACCTGACGGAGAGCCGTAATGGCCGCCGACCACGACCTTCCGCTGGAAGAATTCCCCGAGAGCACCGCGCTCGCGACCCTGTCCGACGAGCCGGAAAAGACGGCCGCCGACCTGGCGCCGGTGTTCGACGTGCCCGTCAACGTCTCGGCCGTGCTGGGCAAGGCGCACATGTCCGTCGCCCAGTTGCTGAAGCTGGGTCAGGGCAGCGTGCTGGAGCTGGACCGAAAGGTCGGCGAGGCCATCGACATCTACGTCAACAACCGTCTGGTCGCCCGGGGCGAGGTCGTCGTGGTCGACGAGCGCCTGGGCGTGACCATGACGGAAATCATCAAGAGCGAAGACGCGGCCGCCTGAACGGGCGATCGACTGAAGGAGAATTCCCATGCGGCTTCTGGTGGTCGGACGACTGAGCGGACAGCTTGCGGCGGCGGTGAAGATGGCCATGAGCCAGGGCGCCAAGGTCGGGCACGTGGAGACCTGCGCCCAGGCCACGGACTCCCTGCGCCGCGGCCAGGGCGCGGACCTGCTGATGGTCGACTACGACCTGGACATCAAGGCGCTGATCGCGGCCAACGAGGCCGAGCGGATCCACGTGCCGGTGGTGGCCTGCGGCGTGGGCGCCGATCCCCAGAAGGCAGCCGACGCCATCCGCGCGGGCGCCAAGGAGTTCATCCCCCTGCCGCCCGACGCGGAGCTGATCGCGGCGGTGCTCTCGGCCGTGGCCGACGACGAGCGTCCGCTGGTGGTGCAGGACCCGTCGATGAAGTCGGTCATCGCGCTGGCCGACCAGGTCGCGCCGTCCGAGGCCTCGATCCTGATCACCGGCGAAAGCGGCGTCGGCAAGGAAGTGATGGCCCGCTACGTCCACCAGAGGTCCCGTCGCGCCGACAAGCCGTTCATTTCGGTGAACTGCGCCGCCATTCCGGAGAACCTGCTGGAGAGCGAGCTGTTCGGCCACGAGAAGGGCGCCTTCACCGGCGCCGTGGCCCGCCGCATCGGCAAGTTCGAGGAGGCCGATGGCGGCACCCTGCTGCTGGACGAAATCAGCGAGATGGACGCGCGTCTTCAGGCCAAGCTGCTGCGCGCCATTCAGGAGCGGGTGATCGACCGCGTCGGCGGCTCCAAGCCGGTGCCGGTGAACATCCGTATCCTGGCGACCTCGAACCGCGACCTCGTCCAGGCCGTGCGCGAGGGGACGTTCCGCGAGGATCTGCTCTACCGCCTCAACGTCGTGAACCTGTGCCTGCCGCCCTTGCGCGAACGGCCCCAGGACGTCGCCCTGCTGGCCGCCCATTTCGTGAAGAAGTACGCCGCCGCCAACGGCGTGCCGGAGCGCCCGCTCTCGGCCGAGGCCCAGCGCCGCCTGACCCTGCACCGCTGGCCCGGCAACGTGCGCGAGCTGGAGAACGCCATGCACCGCGCGGTGCTGCTGGCGACCGGGGCCGAGATCGACGAGATGGCCATCCGCCTGCCGGACGGCCAGCCCCTGGCCGCCGCGACCGCGGATGCGGGCTTCGCCGGCCGTGCCGCCCAGGCCGCCGATGCCGTCCAGCGCGCCTTCGTCGGCCAGACCGTGGCCCAGATGGAGCAGGCGCTGATCCTCGACACGCTCAGCCATTGCCTCGGCAACCGGACCCACGCCGCCAACATCCTCGGCATCTCGATCCGCACCCTGCGCAACAAGCTGAACGAGTACGCCGCCGAAGGGGTGCCGATCCCGGCGCCGCAGAGCGGCCTCGGCTCCCAGGCCGCCTGACGGACTGAACGATCATGGTAGACGCGACGCTTTCGGGACCTGGGCTCGCGCGGCCGACGCCGCGCGACATGCTCGGCTGGGTCGCGCGCGGCGAGGTGGGCCTGGCGCTGGGGGTCATCCTCATCGTCGTGCTGCTCATCATCCCCATGCCCAGCTTTGTGCTGGACCTGCTGCTGGCGCTGTCGCTGACCTCGTCGGTGCTGATCCTGATGACGGCGCTGCTGATCAAGAAGCCGCTGGAGTTCGCGGTCTTCCCCACGGTGCTGCTGGTCACCACCCTGTTCCGGCTGGGGCTGAACCTGGCGTCGACCCGCCTCGTGCTCGGCCACGGCCACGAGGGTACGGCCAGCGCCGGCCACGTCATCGAATCCTTCGGCCGCCTGATGATGGGCGGCAACTTCATCATCGGGGTGATCATCTTCGCCATCCTGGTGCTGGTGAACTTCGTCGTCATCACCAAGGGCTCGACGCGTATCGCCGAGGTGTCGGCGCGCTTC
>DASPLM010000006.1:0-6013 GCA_035627575.1 Caulobacteraceae bacterium
CAGTACGGTGGTGATGCCGGTGGTGATGAGGATCTGGAAGAGGCTGGTGCCCACGACCACCGCCGCGCGCATGCGCAGCACGTAGACCATGGCCGGCACCAGGATGAAGCCGCCGCCCACGCCCATGATCGCCGACAGCACCCCGGCGAAGGCCCCCAGCACGAACGGCGGGATGGCGCTGATGTACAGGCCCGAGCGCGGGAAGCGCATGCGCAGCGGCAGGCCGTACAGCCACAGCGGCCGGCGCCGCTCGGTGCGCCTGGGCGGCTCGCCGCGGCGGCGGCGCAGGATGGCGTTCAGGCTCTCGTTCAGCATCAGCCCGCCGATGACGCCGAGGAAGATCAGGTAGGACAGGGCCACGACGAGGTCGGCCTGGCCCAGCAGCCGCAGCAGCCGGAACACCTCGACGCCGAGGAAGGCGCCGATGACCCCGCCCGCAGCCATCACCCCGCCCATCCGCCAGTCCACCGAGCGCTGGCGGCTGTAGGCGATGACGCTGGAGGTGGAGGAAGCCACGACGTGATTGGCCTGGCTGGCCACGGCCATGGCCGGGGGCACGCCCATGAACACCAGCACCGGGGCCATCAGGAAGCCCCCGCCGATGCCGAAGACGCCCGAGATGAAGCCCACGAACGCGCCCAGCGCCACCAGCAGGGGCGCATTCACCGACACCTCGGCGATGGGCAGGTACAGGTCCAACGGCTCAGGCCTTCCCGCGCAGGGGAGCGCACCCCTGCCTTTGCAAGGGCCGCGCCGGGGCGGTCAACGCTCCTGGGCGGCCGGAGCGGCGGTCGCCGGGATCGAGGCGGCGGACGCGCCCTGCGCGGCCTGGAAACGCTGGGCGGCCCGCTCGGCGACCACGCGGGCGGGCGCGGCGAGCTTGGCGCGCAGGGTTTCGGCCGAGCTCTTCGCCTCCGCGTCTCCGGATGCGGCGGCGATCAGGTACCACTTGTAGGCTTCGGCAGGATCGGCGGCGATGCCCGCGCCGCCCTGCTCGTAGAGCCGGCCGAGGTTGTACTGGCTGTCCACCAGGCCCGCGTCGGCCGCCTTGCGGAACCACTGCACCGCCGTCCCCGGGTTCTTCGGGCCGCCGATGCCGTCGAAGTAGTAGAGGCCGAGGTTGTGCATGGCGGCGCGGTCGCCGCCGAGCGCGGCGCGCTCGGTCCAGCGGCGCGCCTCGACCGGGTCCGGATTGAGACCGGCCTCGCCCGTCTCGTAGAGCTTGCCCAGGTAGAACTGGGCCGCCGGTAGGCCCTGGCCAGCCGCCTCGCGGATGTCGGCCACGGCGGCGGTGTCGCCGGCCTGCAGGCGGACGACGGCCTCCTGGTAGATCGAGTCCGCCTCGCCGCCCGGCAGGGCCGCGCCGGCGGGGCCGATGGCGACGGCGGCGATCGGGGTCGCGGCGTCCACGGCTGTCACGCCCGCGCCGTCGGCGTCGCCGCGCCCGAACAGCTTGGCGGCCGTCTCGGGGGAGAGGTACAGGGCGCCGCCCACGATCAGGGTCGTGGTCACCGCCGTGGCCGTGGCCAGCAGCGTCTTCTTGAGCGTCGAGGCCTCGCGCTTCTTCTCTTTCTCGAGACGGGCCTGGAGGCGCTGCTTGGCGCCCATCTTCAGGCCGGCCAGCGCGAAGCCCTGGCCGGCCTTGTCCTCGCCGCCGGCGTTGCGCGCGCCCAGGCGGGCGGCCGCGCGGGCCGCCTCGATGGCTTCCTTGGTCGACACGGCCGGCTTGGCCGGGCCCTGGCCGAACCCGCCGGCGGGGGTCACGAACTCGGTCTCGGCGGAATAGTCGTCGAATACGGCCGGATCCTCGGCTGTGCCGAAGGGCGCGGGCTCCGGCGTCGCGTCGAAGCCGGGCGCTTCGGCGAAGGGCGCAGGCGCGGGCTGCGGCTCGGGCGCCTCGAAGGCCGGGGGCGTGTAGGGGGGCGGTTCGAAGTCCGGCACGTCCACGGCCGGGAACGCCGGCTCGTCCTCGTAGACGCGCGACGCGAAGGTGGCGGCGTTCAGGGGACCGAACGGGAAGGTCGGCTCAGCCTCGGCGGCCGGAACAGGGGCGGGCGCGGGCGCCGGGACCGGCTCGGGCGCTTCCGGGCGGGTCCGGGTCGACATGCGCTCGAGGGTGGCCCGGGCCTCCTCCAGCAGCTTGGCGGTGCGCTCCTCGCTCTGACGGATGCGGTCGGCCAGTTCGCTGGAGGCGCGCTCGTAGCGGGCTTCCATCTTGTCGGCCATGCGGCCCACGCGCTCGCCGACGTCCTCGGCAGTGAGCACAGAGCGGCGCTCGGCCTGGACCACCCGCTCGCCGAGCTTCTCCGAGATGCGCGCGATTTCGCCGCCCAGCCGCTCCAGCGCCTGCACATGGGCGTCGTCGGCCTTGCGCAGGCGGCTTTCCATGGCCTCGGCGATGCGCGTCATTTCCCCGCCGACCTTTTCCGCGACGGCCTGACTGGTCTGTTCGGCGCGGGTCATGCGGCCATTCAGGTTCTGGGCGATGCGCAGGACTTCCTGGCCCATGGTCTCGATGGCCTTCGCCGAACGGTTCTCGGCCTGCTGCACGTGTCCCGACAGGTCGGCCAGGGCGCGCTCCACCTTGTCGAACCGCGAGCCCGACACGGTGTCGAAGCGCTGGATCAACTCGATGCGGGCGTCGGCCACGCGCTGGCTGAGGTCAGACGCCAGCTTCTCCAGCCTGTCGCTCTCCAGCCGGCTCTCGGCGCCCCGCAGGCGCTCGTCGAGGTGAGCGAAGGAGGTCTCCAGCGACCGCAGCGCGCCGGAGGTCTGGGCCTCGGCCCGTTCCAGCCGCTCGGCCACGCGCGCGACGACGCCGTCCACCAGGGCCTGGGGGTCGGGGCCGGAGGGACGCTGCTCGACGGTCTCGAGGCGGCGTTCGGCGGCGGCCAGGCCGCCCTGGACTTCCGACAACTGCCCCCGGGTGCGCTGCTCGGTCTCGATGATCTGGCTGGCGACCTTGCCCAGCGCCCCTTCCAGCGCCCGCAGCGCCTCGACCGAGCGCGGGCCCGAGACCTCGCGCTCCATCCGGCGCAGGCGGTCGAGATCCTCGCGGCGGTTCTCGGCGAAGTCCTCCAGCAGGCGCGCCTGGCTGGACTGCTGGCGCTCGGCGTTCTCGAGGCGGCCCAGCAGGCCGGCCACGGCCTGGTCGATGCCGCTGACGGCCAGGGTCGAACGGCGCTCGGCCGTCTCGATGCGCTGGGACAGCTCGTCCAGCGCACGGGCGACGCGGGTCAGGTCGTCCGGATCGTCCTCGTGGTAGGCGTCCTCGAGCCGGCGCGACCGGGCGCGACGGTCCGGCCCGCGGTACTCGGCGGTGCGGCGGGACAGGGGCGTGACGCTCGCGTCGTCCTCGCCCTCGATGATCATCTGGTTGAGCCACTCGCCGAGGGTCATCCCGGAACGGCGGGCGAGGTCCTTCGCGATCTCCCGCGCCTTGGGATCGATCCCTTTGACGCTCCAGGGCGCGCCCGCGGTCATTCGAATCCTCTCCCAGCCGACGCTGGTACGCTAAGCGACCAGAATTGGGGTGTAAACGCCCTGTTAACCCCAACATCTAGGGGCGCCCGTTTCTTCTGTGGAAGATTCGCGCACCCGTTACCCCAGTTCGCCGCAACGGGGTTAACCGGCCGTTAAGGGTTGCGGCCACGCTGCGGAAAGCCATGGTTTTCGGCCCGTTGGAACCGCGGCGCGGAGTCGCGCCTTGTGTCCCCGAAACGGAAAGGGATCCAGGATGAGCGACGACCGCATCACGCCGGCCGAGGCCGAGGAGCGCCTGTGGAAGGCGCTGGAGGACACCCGCACGGGCATGCTGGGACTGGTCGGCGGCGAGCCGCAGCACTTTCAGCCCATGACCGGCTTCGAAGAGCCCGAGGCCAACCGGGTCTGGTTCTTCACCCGCGACGACACCGACCTGGCCCGCTCGATCAGTTCGGGCCAGAGCGCCATGTACACGGTGGTGACCAAGGACACGAAGGTCTACGCCTGCCTGATGGGCGAGTTGAGCGTCCGCAACGACCGCGAGCGGATCGACAAGTACTGGAACCCCGTGGTCGCGGCCTGGTATCCCGAAGGCAAGGACGACCCGCACCTGACCCTGCTGTGCTTCGACCTCGAGGACGCCCGCCTGTGGCTCAACGACAAAGGCCCGGTCATGTTCATGTACGAGGTGGCCAAGGCCAACCTGACCAAGTCGTTCCCGGATTCAGGGGAGCGGGCCGACGTGACGTTCCAGTAGGCCGAACAAGCACTTTACATTTTAAAGTGAATGCCGCTAAGGTCGCCTCCTGATCCTGTCGGAGGCGACCCATGCATCGCAGACACTTCCTCGCGGCCGCCGGCGCCATCGGGCTGACCGGCCTTGCTCGCAGCGCGGCCGCCGCGGCGGAGCCCGTCATGGCCGAGGTCAGCGATGACGGCCTCACCGGCCGTTTCTTCGCCGCTCCCGGGATGAAGGACCGGCCCGCGGTCCTCCTGCTCGGCGGCTCCGGCGGCGGGTTTCAGCCCAACGCGGACGCCATGGACCTGGCCCGGGCCGGCTTCCCGGTCCTGACCTTGGCCTACTTCAAGGGCTTCCAGCAGAACCTGCCCGACCGCCTGCCGGCGCAGCTGAAGGACATCCCGCTCGAGTACTTCTTCAAGGCCATCGACTGGCTGAAGGCGCGGCCCGAGGTCGCCGACCGCAAGGTAGTGGTGATGGGCGAGAGCCGGGGCGGCGAGCTGTCCCTGTTGCTGGCGGCGCATCGGCCGGACCTGGCGGGCGTGATCGCCTTCGTACCCAGCCACGTGGTCTGGGGCGCCGTCGCTCCGGAGGGCGCCGCCTGGACGCTGGAGGGAAAGCCGCTCACCTTCCTGGACAGCACCTACGTGCCAAAGGAACCCATGTCGCTGGCGTTCATCCGCGCGCTCGACGGCCCCGCGGCGGCGGTCGAGGCGGCGGCCATTCCGGTGGAGAAGATCCGTGGCCGCATCCTGCTCCTGTCGACCGAAGCGGACGGACTATGGCCGTCGACGCGCATGGCGGACGCCGTCATGGCCCGCCTCGAAGCGAAACGCTGGCGCGGCAAGCGCGATCACATCCGCTATCCCGACGCGTCGCACCTGATGATGGGGACCGGCCCCGGGATCACGAAGATGGGCTCAGGCGCCTACGCCATCGACTTCGGCGGCACCGCCGAAGGCACGGCCACGGCGCGCGCCGACGCCTGGGCGCGGGTGAAGGCGTTCCTGGGAGAGGTGTAGGGGCCGGCCGGACGGCTACCGCCGGAAACACCACGCCAGCACCGCCTTCTGGGCGTGGATGCGGTTCTCGGCCTCGTCCCAGACCACCGACTGCGCGCCGTCCAGCACTTCGTCCGTGACCTCCTCGCCGCGGTGGGCGGGCAGGCAGTGGAGGAACAGGGCGTCGGACGCGGCGCGGGCCATCAGGGCCTCGTCGACGGCATAGGCCTCGAAGGCGTCGACGCGGGCCTCGTGGTCCACGTCGCCCATGGACACCCAGGTGTCGGTAATCACCGCGTCCACGCCCTCGACCGCCTCGCGGGCGTCCTCGAGCAGAACGACGTCGCCGCCCTCCTGCTGGGCGCGGGCCAGGTCGTAGAGGTCCGGGTGGTATTGCGGCGGGCAGGCGATGCGCAGGCGATAGCCGAACTTGGGCGCGGCGTGGATGAAGCTGGCGCAGACGTTGTTGCCGTCCCCGACCCAAGCGATGGTCTTGCCGGCGAGCGGGCCGCGGTGCTCCTCCAGCGTCATCAGGTCGGCCATGATCTGGCAAGGGTGCGACTTGTCGGTCAGCCCGTTGATCACCGGCACGGTGGAGGCCTGGGCGAAGCGGATGACGTCCTCGTGGCTGTTGGCGCGGATCATCACCGCATCGACCATGCGCGAGAGGACGCGGGCGGTGTCCTCGACGGTCTCGCCGCGGCCAAGCTGCATGTCGGACGAGGTGGCGATGACGCTCTGGCCGCCGAGCTGGCGGATGGCGGCGTCGAAGGAAAAGCGCGTGCGGGTC
>DASPLM010000007.1:0-8712 GCA_035627575.1 Caulobacteraceae bacterium
CAGCTCGCGCAGGGGCTCGACCAGCTTGAGCTTCATGAAGTCGGGCAGGCCGCCGACGTTATGGTGGCTCTTGATGACGTGGCTGGGGCCGCCGGTGGGCGAGACGCTCTCGATCACGTCGGGATAGAGGGTGCCCTGGGCCAGGAACTCGGCGCCCTCGATCTTCGCCGCCTCGCGGTCGAAGACCTCGATGAACAGGCGGCCGATGGTCTTGCGCTTGGTCTCGGGATCGCTGACGCCGGCCAACGCGCCGAGGAACTCGTCGCCCGCGTCCACGTGGACCAGGGGGATGTTGTAGTGGTTGCGGAAGAGGGAGACGACCTGCTCGCCCTCGTCCTTGCGCATCAGACCGGTGTCGACGAAGACGCAGGTCAGCTGGTCGCCGATGGCCTCGTGGATCAGCACGGCCGCGACCGAGCTGTCGACGCCGCCGGAGAGGCCGCAGATCACCCGGCCGGAGCCGACCTGCTCGCGGATCTGGGCGATCTTCTCGTCCTTGTAGGCGGCCATGGACCAGTCGCCCTTGAGGCCGGCGATGCCCTTGAGGAAGTTCGAGTAGATCTCGGTCCCGCGGGGGGTGTGGACGACCTCGGGGTGGAACTGGACGCCGTAGAAGTGGCGCGCGTGGTCGGCGATGGCGGCGTAGGGCGAGCCCTCGGAGGTGGCGATGACCTCGAAGCCGGGAGGGATGGCGGTGACGCGGTCGCCGTGGCTCATCCACACCGGCTCGCGGTGGTCCACGGCGCCGATGCCGGCGAAGAGCGGGCTCTCGCGGGCGATGACGATGTCGGCGCGGCCAAACTCGCGATGGTGCCCGCCCTCGACCTTGCCGCCGAGGACGTCGCACATCAGCTGCTCGCCGTAGCAGACGGCCAGGACGGGGACGCCGAGCTCGAACACCTTCGTGCCGATGCGGGGGCTGGCCGCCTCGGTGACACTGGAGGGGCCGCCGGAGAGGATGACCGCCTTGGGCGCGAAGTCATCGAGGATGGCCTCGGCCTTGTCGAACGGGTGGATCTCGCAATAGACGCCTGCCTCGCGCACCCGCCGGGCGATGAGCTGGGTGACCTGGCTGCCGAAGTCGACGATCAGCACGCGTTCGTGGGCGGCGGTTGTCATAGCGACCTTTCGTAGAGGGAGATGAAGAAGCCGTCGGTGCCGGCCGTCCGCGGGGAGAGCCGCAGCCTATGGCCGCCGTCGGCGAGCGCCGCAAGGCGGCGGCGGGCTTCGTCGGTGAAGACGGGGTTGTCGAGGGTCGCGGCGACGGGCGTCGGCCGGAATTCCGGGTGGGCCGCCTCGAAGGCGTCGGCGGACGCCTCGTTCTCGCGGCTGAGCATGGAGCAGGTGACGTAGGCCAGCCGGCCGCCCGGCTTCACCAGGGCCGAGGCGCGGTCGAGGATGGCGACCTGGAGGGCATGCAGGCGCTCGACCTCGGCCTCGGTCAGGCGGAAGGCGTCCTCGGGCCGCCGGCGCCAGGTGCCGGAGCCGGAGCAGGGCGCGTCGACCAGCACCAGATCGGCCTGGCCACACAGGTCCTCCAACCCCTCCCCCTCCGTGCCCAGCCGGCGCAGGTCGGCAGCGACGCCGGCGCGCTCGAGCCGGGGCCGGATGGCGTCCAGCCGCTTCTGGACCACGTCGCCGGCGACCAGGGTCCCCTCGCCGGCCAGGGCCTGGCCCAGCACCAGGGTCTTGCCGCCGCCGCCAGCGCAGTAGTCGACCACGGTCTGGCCGCGGCGGGCGCCGGCGAGAAAGGCGGCGATCTGGCTGCCCTCGTCCTGGATCTCGATGCGGCCCTCGCGGAAGGCGGCGAGCTTCTGCACGTTGGGCGGCGGCTCCGCCTTCAGGCGCAGGCCCGCGGCCGACAGGGGCGTGGGCTCGGGCGAGAGGCCCTCGGCCTCGAGCTCGGCCTTCACCGAGCCAAGGTCGGCCCGGGCCGTATTCACCCGCAGGTCGATGGGCGCGCGCGGCGCCATCAGGGCCTCGGCCTCGGCGGCCCACGCATCGCCGAAGGTGCGCTTGAAGTCCTCGGCCACGAAGGCCGGCAGCCCGGCCGCGGCCCAGGCCGGCGGCTCGCCGGGCGCCCCGGTCAGGCGCTCGACCTCGTCCTCGGTCAGGGGCGACGGAGCGTAGCCCTCGCCGGTGAAGAGCCTGCGGATCTCGTCCAGCGGTTCGCCGTCGATCAGGGCCAGGGAGCCGATGACCAGGGCCCGCCCCCGCTCGCCGCCCATGGCCCAGGCCAGCCGGGCCCGCGCGCGCAGGCAGCGGTAGACCCGGTCGGCGATGGCGCGGCGGTCCTTGGAACCGGCGTAGCGGTTCTCGCGGCCCCAGGCCTTCAGCGCCTCCTCGGCCGGCGCACGCCCGCCCGCAATCCTGTCGAGGACGTCGGCGGCGGCTTGCAGGCGGGCGGCAGGGGTCAACGGGTCTCCGTCAGGCGAACAGGCAGTAGACGACCATCAGCAGGCCGATCAGGGAGGCGAACCAGACTAGGGTTCGGAAGGGCGAACCGAAGGCGTAGAGCGGGACGTACAGGACGCGGGACCACAGGTAGAGGTGTGCGCCCCAGACCGAGATGTCCCGCAGGCTTGTGGTTTCGGACCCAAGCAGGACAGCAGCGGCAAAGAAGGGGAAGGTCTCCATGTAGTTGCGAAAGGCCCGGTCGAGCCGCGCCGCCTTGCCTTCGATCGGCATGGGCTCGTCACGCGGCCCCCTAGCCCACCTGAGGCTCTGCTGACGGCGAGCGGCGATGGCCGCCCACGCCAGATGGACGATCCCTAGAAGGATCGCGAGCGCGAGAAGGCCCCATTCAGGGCGCGTCCCGTAGCCAGTTATCGTCGTCCAGACCATGCGATCCCTCCCCTTCTCACCCTAGGTGCGAGACGGATAGTTGGGCGCCTCGCGCGTGATCATCACGTCATGGACGTGGCTTTCCCGCAATCCGGCGCCGGTGATCCGCACGAAGCGGGCGCGCTGCTGGAACTCGTCGATGGTCGCCCCGCCGACGTAACCCATGGCCGCGCGCAGGCCGCCGACGAGCTGGTGCAGGATGGCGCCGATCGGGCCCTTGTAGGGCACCTGCCCCTCGATCCCTTCCGGGACCAGTTTGAGCGCGTCCTGGACTTCCTTCTGGAAGTAGCGGTCGGCCGAACCCTGGGCCATGGCGCCAAGCGACCCCATCCCACGGTACGACTTGTAGGAGCGGCCCTGGTAGAGGAACACCTCGCCCGGCGCTTCCTCCACGCCAGCGAACATCGACCCCATCATGGCGGTCGAGGCCCCGGCGGCGATGGCCTTGGCCAGGTCGCCCGAGAACTTGATGCCGCCGTCGGCGATGACCGGCACGCCGCTCTCGCGACCCGCCCGTACGGCGTCCATGATGGCCGTCAGCTGCGGCACGCCCACCCCGGCGACAATGCGGGTGGTGCAGATGGAGCCCGGGCCGATGCCGACCTTGATGGCGTCCGCGCCGGCGTCGATCAGGGCCCGGGCCGCGTCATAGGTGGCCACGTTGCCGGCAATGATCTGCACCCGGTTGGAGTCGCGCTTCAGACGGCTGACGGCGTCGGAAACCTGTTTGGAGTGACCGTGGGCGGTGTCGATCACGACCACGTCCACGCCCGCCTCCACGAGAGCCTGTGAGCGCTCGAAGCCGGCGTCGCCCACGGTCGAGGCGGCGCCGACGCGCAGGCGGCCCTGGTCGTCCTTGGCGGCGTTGGGGAAGGCCTGGGCCTTCTCCACGTCCTTCACGGTGATCAGGCCGATGGCGTGGTAGCCCTCGTCGACCACGATCACCCGCTCGATCTTCTTCTCGCGCAGCAGCGCCAGGGCTTCCTTGCGGCCGGTGCCCTCGCCGACGGTAACCAGGTTCTCGCGGGTCATCAGGTCGCCGGCGCGCCGCGAGCCGTCGCTCTCGAAACGCATGTCCCGGTTGGTCAGGATCCCGACCAGCTTGTTGGTGTCGCGCTCGACCACCGGAAAGCCGGAGATCTTCCGCTTCTCCGTTATCGCCCTGACTTCGTTCAGGGTCGTGTCCGGGTGGATGGTGATGGGGTTGATCACCATGCCGCTCTCGTAGCGCTTCACCGAGCGGACCTGTTCGGCCTGCTCGTCGACGCTGAGGTTGCGGTGGACGACGCCCATGCCGCCGGCCTGGGCCATGGCGATGGCCAGCCTGCCCTCGGTCACGGTGTCCATGGCCGAGGACACCAGCGGGATATTCAACTCGATTTCGCGGGTCAGGCGGGACCGGGTGTCGACCTGGGTCGGCATCACCTCGGACGGGCCGGGTTCCAGCAAAACATCGTCGAAGGTGAGCCCTTCGCGAATCTCCATGAGACTCTCCGTTTTGCGGGCCGCGTATGACGCAGGACCGTGGCGAGGGCAAGGCCGTGAGTCCGGAATCTTGTGCGACGCGGCAAGACGGACAGGAACATGGCCCGGGATCGCTCGCATCACGGACGGGAACAGAAGGCCTTGCGCCGCGCTTCCCAAGGGACCATCTTTCTTGCGAACGATTATCAATAGCGCGCGACCGTCATGCCCCGCATCGCCCTCAAGTCCGCCACCTACTGCCTGATGCATCTGACCGTGGCCGTCGCCGTGGCCTACGCCCTGACGCGCAGCTGGCAGGTCGCCCTGGCGGTCGGGATCATCGAGCCGGTCGTGCAGACGGCCTTCTTCACGGTGCACGACCGGCTGTGGGCGAAGGCCGACCGCCGCCGGGCCGAGAAGCAGGCCGCCGCCGCTTCCGGCCTCGCCTACTCGAGGTAGCCGTTCCAGCCCGCGACCAGCCGGATGATCTCCGCGCCCCGGCGGGCGTCCGGGCCGGCGCGGTGCTCGCCGGGAATGCGGTCCCGGGCCAGCCGGTCGGCTTCTCGCCATCTCGCATCGTCCTGGGTCTGCCCCTCCACACCGAGCAGCTTCAGCAGATGCGCCGAGGACTCGATCCGGAAGGTCGCCACGCCGCAGCCGGCTTCGGCCAGCACGCCAAGCCAGTGCTGGTCGGCCTCGCTGTCGGACACCACCTTCAGCCCTTCCACGAAGGCACAGAGCTCGGCCAGCACCTGGTCGGCAGGCCGACCCTCGCGGTCGAGCAGCTCACGGCTGATCCCGTGCACCGCCTCCGCGCTCGTCGTCCACGTCCATTCGGCCCAGGACGGATGGGGCCGGATCAGCCACTCGCGCGTCTCGCCCGAACCGACCCGGCAGGCGGCGACCTCCACGGGAAAGCTGCGCCCGTCCGACGGGAAGCAGGAGCCTTCGAAGTCGATGACGGCCAACAGGGAGAGGTCGACGGGATCGGACATGACCGATCCCAAACCACTCGGCGTGATCAGGGTTGCGAGTCCGGCCGCCCCCTGAACCCCGTGGCCACGAGATAGACCTCGGAGCTGTCCACGCGGCTGGCCTTTGGCTTGACGTACTTCACGTCGGCGAAGTTGGCCCGCAGCAGGTTCAGCACCTCGCCGGCTGAACCGCCCTGGAAGTTCTTGGTGATGAAGGCCCCGCCGGGCTTGAGCGTCCGCACCGCGAACTCGGCGGCGATCTCGATCAGGGCGATGATCTTGAGGTGATCGGTGGCGCGGTGCCCGATGGTGTTGTGAGCCATGTCGGACATCACCAGGTCCGGCTCGCCACCCAGCAGGTCGATCAGTTGGTCGTCCACGCCGGGGTCGGTGAAATCGGCCTGGATCAGGGTCGAGCCGGGGATCGGCTCGATCGGCAGCAGGTCGACGCCGACCACCGCGCTGGCGCCCCGCTTCAGCGCCACCTGCACCCAGCCGCCCGGCGCGGCGCCCAGGTCGATGACCTTGGCTCCCTTGCGGATCAGGTGGAAGCGGTCGTCGATCTCCGTCAGCTTGAAGGCGGCGCGCGAGCGCCAGCCCTCCGCCCGCGCCCGTTCCGAGAACGGGTCCGCCAGCTGGCGCTTGATCCACTGCTGGCTCGACATGGTCTTGTCGGCAGCGGTCTTCATCTTCACGCCCTGCTTGCGCCCGGCCGGATCCCCGCCCGTGGGCGGCCGCACCATGCGCCGACGCTCTTCGCCTTCACTGTCGCTCATGGCGGGGTTCTAGCGGATAATCCGCCTCGACACTCCCCCCCTTCAGGAGAGGAGGCGCGCAGCGGCGGCGGAGCAGTCAAGGACGAGGATTTCGGACCCGCGTCGCGGGACATGACACGCCTCACCCGCTCCCCTCGCTGCACGGGCTCGCTGGCTCTCCTGAAGGAGAGGGCGGTTTACGCTCCCCCCTTCGCACGCGCGCTCGTCGGGGCGCCGTTGCGGAAGGCGTTGGAGTAGGGGCAGACCTGGTGCGCCTCGGCGACGAGGGCCTCGGCGTCGGCCTGGCTCAGGTTGGGCAGGGACGCCTCCACCTCGAACTCGAAGGCGAAGCCGCCGGCGTCGCTCCGGCCCATCTTCACCTGCACCGTGACTTGCGGGTTCTCGAGCGTGACGCCCTTCTTCCCGGCGACGAACTGCAGGGCCGAGCCGAAGCAGGCGGCGTAGCCCAGCGCCACTAACTGCTCAGGGTTTGTGCCCTCGCCGCCGGCGCCGCCGAGTTCCTTCGGCATGGAGAAGTCCGCCTTGAAGCGGCCGTCGGAGGTCTGTCCGTGACCGCCCTGGCGGCTGCCGGCGACGGTGGCGCGAGCGGTGTAAAGCGGGGTCATGGGGATCCTCCGTGGGGATGAGCAGGTTCGGGGCGACAGAGCGCCGCCTGATGACTATGTAGGCGCCCGACACCGATCTGGAGCCCCTCCCCCATGTCCGACGCCGAAAACACCCTGATCCTGACCCTCGATACGGGTCCCGTGACCATCAAGCTCCGCCCCGACCTGGCCCCGGGCCACGTCGAACGCATCAAGGAACTGGCGCGTGAAGGCTTCTACGACGGCGTTGTCTTCCACCGCGTCATCCCGGGCTTCATGGCGCAGGGCGGCGATCCGACCGGCACGGGCTATTCCGGCTCCTCCAAGCCCAACCTGAAGGCCGAGTTCTCGGCTGCTCCGCATGTGCGCGGCGTCTGCTCCATGGCCCGTTCCCAGAGCCCCGACAGCGCCAACAGCCAGTTCTTCATCTGCTTCGACGACGCCCGCTTCCTTGACCGCCAGTACACGGTCTGGGGCGAGGTGACCGAGGGTATGGAGAACGTCGACGCCCTGCCGAAGGGCGAGCCGCCGGCCAACCCCGGCAAGATCGTCAGCGCCAAGATCGCGGCCGACGCCGCCTGAGCATGCGACCGACCGACAGGCTGCGCCTCGCCCGCGCCGTGGTGGAGGCGAGCCTGTTCGGCCCGGCGACGGGGGCGGCGGTGTTCGTCGCCCTGACCTTCCTGAAGTCCGCCTTCTTCCACGGCTGGGGCGGCGGGGCCGAGGCGGTCCGTGCGGCCTGGCCGATCCTGCGGGACTCCTGGGTCGTTATTCCCGCAGCCCTGCTGGCGACGGCGACGCTGGGCCTGCTGTTGCACGGCATGCTGTACGCCCTGCACCTGCGTCGCGCCCTGCCCTACGCCTTTGTCGGGCTGCTGTTCGCCATCGTCGCCGGCTGGAGCGCCCTGACCGACCTGTTCCTGGCCGGCACCATCGGCGAGATGCTGGGCGATGCGCGCACCGAGGCGATCCTGGCGGCAGGGCTGTCGACGGGGGTGGTCTTCTGGCGGCGGCGGCGGCCGGATATGGATCCGCCATGACGCCCGCTCTCCGCGCTGCCTATGCCGAGCCGCACCGGCGCTATCACACCCTGGAACACGTCCACGATTGCCTGCGGCTGCTGGACGGCGTTGCCGGCCTGGCAGAGGCGGACCAACGTGTGCTGCAGTACGCGATCTGGTGGCACGATGGGGTCTACGACACGACCCGATCCGACAACGAGGAAGCCAGCGCGATCCTCGCCGAGCGCGACCTGGCGGGGCTCGGTGAACCGCCCGGCGTCCGCGCCGAAGTCGCCCGACTGATCCGGCTGACCAAGGGGCACACGGTAGAGCCAGGCGACCGGCTCGGCGCCCTGCTGGTCTCGATCGATCTGTCGATCCTCGGCCGCGAGCCGATCGCCTATGAACGTTACGCCGCGCAGATCCGCGACGAGTACGGCTGGGTTCCGGCCGACGCGTACCACGCCGGCCGCGCCGAAGTGCTGCGTCGATTCCTTGAGGCCCCGGCGATCTATCCTGACGAGGCGTTCCGCGAGCGCTACGAAGCGCGGGCGCGGGCGAACATCGCGCGCGAGCTGGCGCGGCTGGCCCCTACCTGACTCCGATCATCTCGAGGCCGCGAAGCCCGAAGGGAGGGCGCGGAGCAGTCTAGAACTAGGCCGCAGCGAAACTGAGCCGCCTCAATCCCCGCCGAACCAGGTGAACTGCACGTTCGGGAACGCCTGCGATCCGATCGTCAGGGTTCCGGTCAGGACGACCGGTTCAGTCGCGGCCGTCTCGGCCTTGGCGGCGGTCAGGGCGGCGGAGTCCAGCTTGCCGCTGAAGGCGATCCTTCCCAGTCGCGGGTGGTTGTCGGTGAAGGCCACGTCCGTGGCCGTGACGCTGTAGGCGTCGGCCAGGGCGCGCTCCGTCACCGAACGGCTCTCGCCGCCGAGTTCGTTGGAGACCATCGGGCTGGTGACGTCCTCGAACTGCAGCATCACCGGCGCGTAGGTCCCGATGCGCTGCCCGCCCTCCCATTCGGCGAACTCCTGCTCCGAACCCATATGCAGGTGGCTGAGCTTGAGGT
>DASPLM010000008.1:0-7159 GCA_035627575.1 Caulobacteraceae bacterium
AGAACGCGGAACTGCCAGCCGGCTTCCTTGAGTCCGAAGCCAAGGACTTCACCATTCGGGTCGAGCGCGGCTACGGCACCGCCGCCGATTTCGCCGAGCTTCCGATCGGCGCTACCGGCAGCGCCGGCGCGGCGACGACGAACGGCGGCGACCAAGCGCCCGGCGCCCTGCAAACCAGCTATATCACCCGGCTCGGCGACGTGGCCCGCATTGAGGAGGCGCCGGAGGAGCGCCGCCGCCTGTTCCGCGGCACCGGCGTCGATCAGGTCGCCATCGGCATCACCCGCCAGTCCCAAGCCAACGACCTCGAGATCTCCGAGGGCGTCTCGAAGATGGTCGAGGAAGTGCAGCCCAGCCTGCCCGAGGGCACCAAGCTGGTGGTCGCCGTGGACAATTCGCTGTTCACGTCCGAGGCGATCCATGAGGTCTGGGTCACCATCGGCATCTCCATCGCCCTGGTGTCGCTGGTGAACTTCGTCTTCCTGGGCACGTTTCGCGCCGCTTTCATCCCGTCGATCGTCGCCCCCATCTGCCTGCTCGCCACCTTCATCGTCCTCGCGCCGCTCGGCTTCTCGCTCAACCTCCTGACCCTGCTGGCGCTGGTCCTGGCCATCGGCCTGGTCGTCGATGACGCAATCGTCGTGACCGAGAACATCCAGCGGCGCATCGACAAGGGGGAGCCGCCGGTAGTCGCCGCCGAGCGCGGCACCCGGCAGGTGTTCTTCGCCGTCATCGCCACCACGGTGGTCCTGCTGTCGGTCTTCGCTCCGCTGATGTTCCTGCCCGGCCAGGTCGGCCGCCTGTTCGTCGAGCTGGCGGTGGCCATCGCGGCCGCGGTCGCCTTCTCTGCCTTCCTGGCGCTCAGCCTGTCGCCGATGCTGGCGTCCAAGATCCTGCGTCCGGCCAAGACCGAAGGCTGGCTCGCGCGCAAGGTGGACTACGCCATGGACCGACTGCGCGAGAGCTACCGCGCCTCCCTCGACGGCATGCTGGGCGCCCGCGCCGCCGGGTTCGCGGCCGCCGGCGTGGTGCTCGCGGTCGGCGGGGCGGCGGCCCTCATGTTCCTGACCCTGCCCGAAGAACTCGTGCCCTCCGAGGACCGCGGCCGGGTGGACGTGTCGGTGCAGGGGCCGGTCGGAGCCGGGTTCGACTACATCCGCGCCGAGGCCCTGAAGCTGGAGCCGATCTTCGAGCGGCTGCGCCGTGAGGGCGTGGCCGAACGCTACCTGCTGAACGCGCCGGGCTTCGGCGGCGGCCAGTTCAACAGCGCCAGCGGTGTTGTCATTCTCAAGGACTGGGGCGAGCGCACCAAGTCGGCCGACGAGGTCGCCTCGGACCTGAACCGCCAGATCAGCAGCATCACGGGCGCACGAACGGTCGCCAGCGTGCGCGGTCCCTTCCAGCGGGGCGGGGGCGGCGGCGGCTCGAACGTGGACTTCATTGTCTCCGGTCCCGACTACGCCGAACTGAACCGCTGGATCGAACCCGTCCTGCAGGCGGCGCGGCGCAACCCGGGGCTGGAGCGGCCGCGGGTCGACTACGAGCCCACCGCGCCGAGGCTGGTGGTGGACGTGGATCGCGAGAAGGCCGCGGCGCTCGGAGTCTCGTCGGCGGACGTCGGCGCGGCCCTTGAGACCATGTTCGGCTCGCGTCGGTCGACCACCTACATCCGCGGCGGCAAGGAATACGACGTCATCCTGCAGACGGAGATTGCGAACCGGCGCAACGTCGCGGATCTCGAGACCCTCTATGTCCGCTCGGGCGCCGGCGAGCTGGTGCCGCTCTCATCGGTGGTCACCACCAAGGTCGAGGGGGACACGCCGGATCGGCGACGCCTCAATCGCCTGCGCTCGGTCACCCTGACGACGCAGCTCGCGCCTGGCTACACCGTCAAGGATGCCGTGGAGTTCTTCCAGGCCGAGGCCGCCAAGCAGCCGAACATGCCGGTAGTGCAGTGGGGCGGTCAGGCGCGCGACCTGCTCGAATCCAGCGGGGCGGTAGGCTTGGCGTTCGGTCTGGCTCTGTTGCTCGTCTTCCTCGTTCTGGCCGCCCAGTTCGAGAGCTGGATCAGCCCGGCCATCATCATGCTGACGGTGCCGCTGGCGGCGGCCGGCGGGCTGTTCGGCCTGTTCATGGCCGGCTCGACGCTGAACATCTACAGCCAGATCGGCCTGATCATCCTCATCGGCGTGGCCGCCAAGAACGGAATCCTGATCGTCGAGTTCGCCAACCAGCTGCGTGACGAGGGCCGGTCGATCCGCGACGCCATCATGGAAGCCAGCGCCCTGCGCCTTCGCCCCATCATCATGACCTCGATCGCCACCGCCTTCGGCGCGCTGCCGCTGATGCTGTGGCAGGGCGCCGGCGCCAGCAGCCGCCAGACCATCGGCGTGGTCATCTTCTCGGGGGCGATGTTCGCCACCATGCTGACCCTGTTCGTGGTGCCGATCTTCTACAACTTGCTGGCCCGCTTCACGAAGTCGCCGGAGTGGACCGCGCGCCTGATCGAGCAGTACGAGCACCAGGAGGGGCCGCCTGCGGACGGGCCCGATGCGCCTCGGCCTGCACCGGCGGAGTAGCTCAGGCCGGCTTGTAGCCGGTCTGAGTCTTCAGGTAGGCGATCAGGTCGACGCGGTCCTTCTCGTCCTTGAGGCCGGCGAACGACATCTTGGTTCCCGGCAGATACCCGCGGGGATCGGCCAGCCAGTCGTTCAGGTGCTTGGCCTCCCAGACGAAGTCCGCATTGGCGACCGCCTCGGAGTATTTGTAGTCCGGCTTCGAACCGGCCTCGCGCCCGAACACGCCGTACAGGTTGGGTCCGGTCAGGTTGGCCTGTCCCTCGCCCAGGGTGTGGCACGAGCGGCACCGGGCGAACTGCTTCTTGCCGTTGGCCAGGTCGGCCGTGTTGTAGGGCGCGGGCAGGGAGGCCAGCAGCGCCGCGGCTTCGGCGTCCGTCGGCGCGGGTGCGGCGGGAGCGACGCCTTGGGTCGGAGCGCGCGCGCCGGCAGCGGTGTCCGTCCCGCTGCCGGACTTCTCACAGGCCGAAACGGCGACGGTGGCGACGAGGGCGGCGGCGAGGGCGAGGCGCATCAAGGGTTCTCCGATTGACGGGGCCAAGCTAGTGGTCCGTTTCACGGAAGCAACCGCCTACGTCACAGCTTTGGCGCATTGCGACGGCTTTACTGACGCGCGTCGCCGTAGGCTTGCGAGCGGCGTCCAAGGGAGCAAGACCATGAACGCGTTCGCTGTCCTCCTCGCATCGGCGCTGGTGCTCATGGCCGCACCGGCCGCCGCCCAATCGGGGCCGGCGCCGTCCGATTCGGCCGCGACGCTCCCGTCGGAACAGCCGACGGCCGCGCCCGGCCCGGACGCGGCCACGATCGCCGCGCACAAGCGGGTGCTGGAGAAGACCATCGCAGACATGAAGGCCAGCAATATCGACTACGCGTCGATGAGCACGGACCTCGCGGCCAAGGTCCGCGCCAGCGAGGCCGCCATCACGCCGGCCCTGCAGACCATGGGCAGGCTCCAGGCTGTCGAGTACGTCGGGGAGCAGCAGGGCGCCCTGAAGTTCAAGGTCGCCTTCGAACAGGCGACGACCACCTGGTTCATCGGCCTGGGCCCCGATGGCAAGATCGCCTTCCTCGTCCTGCGCACCGGCTAGGACGGCGTCCAGGGATCCAGCGAACGGGCCACGGCCCTGATCTGATCGTCGCTCAACCTGTCCAGCTGCGCCAGGAGCGGCGCCTTCGGATCGAGCCCCGGGATCGCGTCGCGATGAGCCGCCATCCATTGGGCGTAGGCGGCGATGATACGTGAATTGGCGCGCCCGTGCGGGGTGTCCGTGCCGATGGTATCGCCGTTGATGCCCGCGAGCGGCAGGCGAGGGATAGTCCGCCAGGGCCAGTTCGGACAGCTTCGCGCGATACTCCAGTTCCTCCGGTGACAGGCTCTCCCCTGAGGCCTGGTCGAGCACGTGCCGACCTTCGTGGATGAAGATCGAATGCTGGCTCACGGCTCGCTCGTACTCGTCGAGGAACGCCCCCCGGCCAGCCGCGCCGCTCCCCCCGGCGCGACTGGCGATCTGCTCGATCGCCTGCCGGGAGAGTCGCGCGTCGACGCCGGGCAGGTAGGCGATCCGCGACGCCGCCAGCACCTCCAGGTCCCGCTGCTCCAGCGCTGGCAGCTCTTGCTCCCAACGCCGCCGCGCCGGCGTGTCGTGCGTCATGAGCCAGGCTTTCAGCGGTCGATCCGTGTAGGCAGGCCGGACCTGGATGATCGTGCTGCCGTTCTCGGCCCACCCGCCGGCAGTGGCTCGGCCGTCCCACAGCCAGCTCTCGAACCCATTCGCGAGCACGTTGTCGACGACGATGAAACGAACTTCGCCTCGGCGGCCGTATTGCTCCACCGACCGCCGCTCGTCCCGCACCACGTGGCCGATGTGGGCGCTGGGATAGCCGCCGGTCAGCCCAACTGTGCCGTAGAGGCCGAGCTGGTCGAATACGGCTTGTCGTGGGTCGCCGCCCACGCCCAGCGCTGCCGCGGCTGCCGTGGTCAGCCGCTGGACCTGGGTCTGGTAGCCGGCCATGTCTCGCGCTCCGCCCTTGGCAAGGGAGCGGTTGAGGGCGTGCGTGGCGGCGTCGAAGCCCAGGCGGAGGTCCAGATAGGCGGCGGTCCTCGTCCAGGCGGGACTTCCTTTTGCGCGCCGCGCAAGGTCGCCCTCCCGGGCCAGCCAGGCGGCATCCTCGTGGAAGCCCGCCCGCATCAGCATCTCGGCCAGGGCCGCTTGATCGCGAGGGTGAGCTGTGGCGTGCAGACCGGCGGCGAACGTTCCTCCGACCTTGTCGCGCCAAGCGGCCATGGCCTGGGGTGCATCCTGGCCGTCGCCGAGCCAGAAATAGCCGCGCCAAGCGTTGAGCGCGCCATCGGGGTCCGCCGACAGCAGAGCCAGTCGCAGTGCCGCGGCGTTCGCCGGCAGAGCCGCCTTGCCCGACTCGCTCAAGCCCGCGAGCAGCGACCGCGCCTCCGCGAGGTGCGCCGACCCCGGCGCCGAATCGTGCATCGCTTCAGCGAGCGCCCCAAGGGCGCCTTCCACCCGGACCTCGTCGGCTTCCGCCGGATCCTCGCAGAGCGCCAGGCCTGACCGAGCCACCTCGACAGCCCGGCGGAACGCGCGGCCCTCCCGCAGCACGCGCACGTACAGTCTGGCCGTGCGGCAGCGGTCGTGACCCACCGAGTCTGCCTCGCGAAGGCGCCGTTCGGCGGTCGCGAGGTCCCGGTCGACCAACCAGGCGATCCGCGCCAGCTCGCGTCCCGCGTCGGCCCGTGCCTTGGCCGGAGCAGCATCGTCCTGCTGCACCTGTTCATAGATCCGGCGCGCTTCATCGACGCGATTTGCGGTGTAGGCGGTCAGTCCGTCCTGGAAACTGGCCGACAATGCTGGCGCGGCGATCAGTATTGAGGCGACCAGTCCCGCGCCTGACAAAAGTTTCATGGCGGCGTCCCTTTACGAGTTCGTCGGCGGCAGCTTTCCTGATCGCCGGCCGTCGGTCTTGGACGTTTCGAAGGCGCACTTCATGGATGCTCGACCCAACGAGCCTGAAGGCGGAGGGCGCTTTCACGGCGCGGAGTCCGTGGTGCGGCGCCTGGAGGGCGCGACCGTCTCCCGTGTGGCCCACCCGGGCGCCCAGCGCATCGGCGAGCATCGGCACGACTGGCCCGTGCTGTCATTCTACCGCATGGGCGCCTATCGCGAACGCGGCGACGCCGGCGAGGTCTGGCTCTCCGGGCCCAGCGTGATCCTCCACCCGGCGGGGTCGCCGCACGCCGACGAGATCGGAGACCGAGGGCTGGAGACGGTGGTGGTCGGGTTCGACCCCGCCTGGCTGGTCGACGTCGTCTCGATCGATCGGCGACGATCCTATTACTGGCGGGGAGGGGACCCGGCGCTCGCCGCCGGCGGCCTCGTTCGCCGATGGCTCGATCCGGGCAGCAGCGCGGCCGCCGTGCGTGCCGCGACGGGCGAGTTTCTGGCCCGGGCCGTGGCCGCCGAACCGCCTCCCGAGCCATCGTGGCTGGAGCGTGTCGACGCGGCCATGGAGGGCGGTGAACACGAGACGCGTCGGCTCGCCGCCGCGCTCGATCTGCATCCGGCGTGGCTCGCACGGGTCTATCGCGCGGCGCGGGGCGAAGGTCTGCAGCAGACCGCCCGCAGACTACGAGTCGAACGGGCGGCGGCGCTGCTCCGGCCTGCCGGTGTCTCCTTGGCCGAGGTGGCGATCGAGGCGGGCTTCTGCGACCAGAGTCACATGAACCGCGCCTTCCGCGCGGTGCTGGATCGCACGCCGCTGGAGTTCGCGCAGGAGGCGCGATCGTGGACAGCCCCGATGGCGGCCTAGAGGTCCTCGATTTCGCAGCCCATGGCGTCGCAGATCATCCGCGCCAGGATCGAGCGGTGACAACCTGCGGCGTCCGCTTCGTAGCAGAGCAGGGCGGCCCGTCGTTCCCGGGCGATGTCGCTCGCCCTGGCCAGTTCCATCCGTGGACCCGGCTCGGCCATGTGGGCCAGGAAGATGTCCGTCATCTCGTCGATCCGGCCGGCCCGGGCGGCCTCCCGCCCCGGCTTGGGCGTGCCCAGCTGGCGCAGGTGCACGTAGTCGATGCCGGCCTCCTTCAGGCTGGCGCCCAGGAGAGTCTTGGAGAAGCCGGCGCGCCGCGAGGCCGCCACGGCGCGCACGTCGATGACGACCTCGACCCGTGCGTCCCTGAGGCTCTGGATCACCTCCGGCAGGGACGCGCTCTCATAGCCGATCGTGGCGAGTTTCATTCGCAGGGCGCCGCCTCGCCAGCCCCGACGTCCACCCGCAGGCAGTGCTCGCGTCCGGTCGCGCAATCCCTGACGATGAGCGTCACGTCCCCGTCCGGATCTTCGTGCGGGTGCCAGGTCTCGACGAACGCCAGGGCGGCGTCCTCAAAGCTGGTTCCCTCCACGGTATGGCCACGCCCGCGGCCCTCGTGAGCGGCGTGGACTTCAAAACGTCGCGCGGCGGCCGGATTCATGCGTCACTCCCTGTCGCAGGGCTGAACGCTCGGAAGGCTAAAAGGATTCCCTCGGGCACGGAACCGTGGTTGGTGCGTTTCCGCCGGAATGAAACCAGAA
>DASPLM010000009.1:0-4745 GCA_035627575.1 Caulobacteraceae bacterium
CAGCGCCTCCAGCGCGTCGGGCAGCGACTGGTTGTGGGCCATCAGGTGATAGCTGGTGACGCCCCAGCCGAGATAGAGCTCGCCGTTGCGCCGGTAGGCCTCCGCGGCCTCCGCCGGGGTTTGCAGCGCCGCCAGCCGACGGATCAGCATCAGTTCGGCCGCCTCGCGGACCCGCCCGTCCAGCCGGCCATCGGCCGCCCGGCCGTACCAGCCGCCTGGAGGATCCGCCGTCGTCTCGTCGATGCCGAGCTCGCGCAGGGCCGCGGAGTTGAGCACCATGCCGTGGCCCCACCACGGGCGCAGCATGACCGGCCGGGCGGGCGCGACCGCGTCCAGCGCCTGCCGCCAGTTGCGCGGATCGTTGACGACCAGGGGGCCGATCACCCCGTGCAGCCAGCCCTGGCCCCCGCCCGCGGCGCGGACGGCCGCCAGCGCCTCGTCCGGCGTGGGCCCGGGCCAGGGAAGGCCCGGCATGTCCAGCGCCTGACCCGCCGGACCGGGTCCTGCGTGGCCGTGCGCCTCGATGAGCCCGGGCGTGACCAGCCGCCCCCCGGCGTCGATCACGCGGGCGTGCGGGTCGGCCAGGCGGCGGATCTCGGCCTCGTCGCCGACCGCCTCGATCCGCCCGCCCTCGATCGCCACGGCCCGGGCGTAGGGGCGGGACGGGTCGGCCGTGAACACCTTGGCGTTCACGATGATCAGGTCGGCGCCCAGCGCGGGGCCGGACCAGGCTGCGGCGACGGCGAGCAGCGCGAGGATCGGCAGGCGCATGGGCGGGGCTCCGGATATCCGCGTTCGCCCGGCATAGCGTCCGCATCGCCGGTGGAATGCAAGGGCCTTGTCCGCCGCGCGGGCGGCGCCCCCTGTGGCGAAGGTCCCTCGGGCCATGCTAGGCAACCGAAGACCCATCTGCCGGAGTTCTCGATGATCTCGACCGTCCGCCGCCTGGCCCTGGCCGCCGCCTGCGCTCCCGCCCTGTTCCTCGCAGCGGGCGCCGCAGAGGCGCGGCCCTTCACCGCCCGCGACCTCGTCACCTTCGAGCGGATCAGCGACCCGCAGGTCTCGCCGGACGGCCGCTACGCCCTCTACGCCCTGCGCCAGACGGACCTGGAGGCCAACAAGGGCGTCGGCTCGATCTGGATCGTCGACCTGAAGGCCAAGGCCGCCACGCCGCGCCGGCTGGAGTCGATCCCCAACGGCGGCAACTCGGCGGTCTGGTCCGAGGACGGACGGTTCATCTACTTCCTGTCGGCCAAGTCCGGCTCGTCCCAGGTCTGGCGCACCGACCCGGCCGGCTCGGCCGCCGTGCAGGTGACCGACCTGCCGCTGGACGTGGGCGCCTTCCGTCTCTCGCCGGACGGCCAGCGCCTCGCCGTCAGCCTCGCGGTCATCCCGGACTGCGACACCCTCGCCTGCACGCCGGAGCGCCTGAAGGCCGAGGGCAAGCGGACCGGGCAGCTCTACGACCGCCTGTTCGTCCGCCACTGGGACCAGTGGGTCGACGGCACGCGCAACCACCTCTTCGCCCTTTCCATCGGCGCCGACGGCAAGGCCGCGGGCGAGCCGGTCGCCCTGATGCGCGGGTTCGACGGCGACGCGCCGTCGCGGCCCTTCGGCGACGCCAGCGAGTTCACCTTCACCCCCGACGGCTCGGCCGTGATCTTCGCCGCCCGCGAGGCCGGCAAGACCGAGCCCTGGTCGACCAACTTCGACCTCTACCAGGCCGCGGTCACCGGCCAGGGGGGCCTCAAGAACCTCACCGACGCCAACGAGGCCTGGGACACGGGCGCGGTCTTCTCGCCCGACGGCAGGACCATGGCCTACCGCGCCATGAAGCGCCCCGGCTTCGAGGCCGACCGCTGGCAGATCGTGCTGCGCGACGTCGCCAGCGGCGCCGAGCGCCCGCTGGCCGCCGACTGGGACCGCTCCGCCGACTCCGTGGAATGGTCCGACGACGGCAGGACGATCTACGTCTCGGCCCAGGACGTTGGCCAGACCCGGATCTTCGCCATCGACGTGAAGAGCGGCAAGGTCACCGGCGTCACCGGCCAGGGCCACGTCGGCGGCTTCGACGTCGCCGGCAAGACCATCGTCTACGCCCAGGACACCCTGGCCTCGCCGGCCCAGCTGTTCCGCACGGGCCTCAAGGGCGGCAAGGCCGAGCAGCTGACCCGCGTCAACGCCCAGGCGCTCGACGAGATCGAGTTCGGCCAGTACGAGCAGTTCAGCTTCCCCGGCTGGAACGGCGAGACCGTGCACGGCTACGTGGTCAAGCCCGCCGGCTACCAGCCAGGCCGGAGGTACCCGGTCGCCTTCCTCATCCACGGGGGGCCGCAGGGCAGCTTCGGCAACAACTTCCACTACCGCTGGAACCCGCAGTTCTACGCCGGCAAGGGCTACGCCGTGGTGATGGTCGATTTCCACGGCTCCACCGGCTACGGCCAGGCCTTCACCGACTCCATCAGCCAGCACTGGGGCGACCGCCCGCTGGAGGACCTGCAGAAGGGCTGGGCCGCCGCCCTGTCGAAGTACGACTTCCTCGACGGGAACCGCGCCTGCGCGCTCGGCGGCTCCTACGGCGGCTACATGGTCAACTGGATCGCCGGCCAGTGGTCCGAACCGTGGAAGTGCCTGGTCAACCACGACGGCGTCTTCGACGTTCGCATGATGGCCTATTCCACCGAGGAGCTGTGGTTCACCGAGTGGGAGAACGGCGGCACGCCCTGGGACAACCCGGAAGCCATCGAACGCTTCAACCCGGTCAACCACGTGGCCAAGTGGAACAAGCCCATGCTGGTGGTCCAGGGCGGCCGCGACTTCCGCATCCCCACCGAACAGTCGCTCGCCACCTTCACCGCCCTGCAGCGCCAGGGCATCGAGAGCCAGCTGCTCTACTTCGACGACGAGAACCACTGGGTGCTCAAGCCGCAGAACAGCGAGCAGTGGCACGAGACGGTGGGCGCGTGGCTGGATCGGTGGACGAAGGAGTGATGGCGTCTCCTTCACCCTTGGGGTGAAGGGGGCCCCGCGCACCGGAGCGACAAAGTCGCGGAGGTCCTTGCGCGGGGGAAGCGGGGGTACGCCGTTGGTCGATCGAAGCACGACCTTGAGAGCTCAGGAACTTCGCAACGGCGCTCCCGTCTGCGAGATCCTGCTGTGGAAAGCGATCCGTCACGGCGCGCTTGGCGGCCTGAAGTTCCGGCGACAGTATCCTATCGGCGGGTATTTCGCCGACTTCGCCTGTGTGTCTGCCAGACTCATCGTGGAGGTGGACGGCCCGTCGCACCGGGATGATGCCCAGGCGACGCGTGACCACCTGCGCACGCTTGATCTGGAGGCGGCGGGCTGGACCGTGCTGCGCTTCACCAACGAGCAGGTGCTTGGCGAGATTCACGCCGTGAAAGCGGCCATCGAGGCGGCTGCGCGGCCGAACGGCTGAAACCGGCCGCGCGACGCCCGACGCGCCGTAACCCCGCTTCCCCCGCGCAAGGATCTCCGCTTCGCTCCGATGCGCGGGGCCCCCTTCACCCTCAGGGTGAAGGACGAAAGCTAGATGTGAATCGCGTGCCCGAGCGCGCGCAGGCTGGCCTCGTGGAACGCCTCGCCCAAGGTCGGGTGGACGTGGATGATGCCGGCCACGTCTTCCAGCACCGCCCCCATCTCCAGCATCTGGGCGAAGGAGTTGGAGAGTTCCGCCACGTGCTGGCCCACGGCCTGGATGCCCAGGATGCGGTGGTCGCCCTTGGCCGCCAGCACGCGCACGAAGCCGCCGTCCTCGGCCGCCTCGATGGCCAGCGCCCGGCCGATGGCCGACAGCGGGAACACGGCCTGGATGACGTCGTCGCGGCCTTCCACGTCCAGCGGACCCAGGCCCGCGGAGACGATCTCCGGCTCGGTGAAGCAGACCGCGGCGATGGTGACGGGATCGAAGCGCCTGTCATGGCCGGCGATGATCTCGGCCACCACCTCGCCCTGGGCCGAACCCTTGTGCGCCAGCATGGGCTCGCCGGTCAGGTCGCCCACGGCCCAGACGTTCTTCATGGAGGTGGCGCAGCGGTCGTCGATCTTCACGAACGGGCCGGCCATGGCCACGCCGGTGTTCTCCAGCCCCCAGCCCTTGGTCCGCGGGCGGCGGCCGACGGTGACCAGCACCTTGTCGGCGGGCAGCTTGATCGCCTCGCCGTCTTTGGTCGTCACGTTCAGCTGGCCCTCCTCGAACGCGCCGGCCTTGGCGCCCAGGTGCAGGGTGACGCCGTGCTTCTCCATCCACTTGCGGACCGGCTCGGTCAGGGCCTTGTCGTAGAGCGGCAGGATGCGCTCGGCCATCTCGACCACCGTCACCTCGGCGCCCAGCTTGCGGTAGGCGATGCCGAGCTCCAGCCCGATATAGCCGCCGCCGACCACGACCAGCCTGCCCGGGACCTTGTCCAGCGACAGGGCCTCGGTGGACGAGATCACGTCGCCGCCGAAGGGCAGGAAGGGCAGCTCGACCGGATCGGACCCCGTCGCCAGGATCACGTGCTCGGCCTGGATCACCTGCTCGCCCTCGGCGGTCTTCACCGTGCAGGTCTTGGCGTCCGAGAAGGTCGCCCAGCCCTGGATCACCTTCACCTTGGCCTTCTTCAGCAGGGCGCCCACGCCCTGGTTCAGCTTGGCCACCACGCCGTCCTTCGTGGTCACGTTCAGCTGACCGTCCTCGAACGCGCCGGCCTTGGCGCCCAGGTGCAGGGTGACGCCGTGCTTCT
>DASPLM010000010.1:0-6777 GCA_035627575.1 Caulobacteraceae bacterium
CCGCCCTGGCCGTCATCGACCACGAAGGTTCCGCCCGAGATGTCGAAACCGGAGTAGTCGAGGTTGTTATCGCCGTTCACGTTGCTGACGAAGATGCGCAGGCGGTCGTTCCCGGCGCCGCCGTTGACCGTATCCGCGCCCAGGCCGCCGCCGACGATGTCCTCGCCGTCCCCGCCGTCAATGACGTCGTCGCCGTAGTAGCCGTAGATCTCGTCGGCGTGGGAGCCGCCGACGATCACGTCGTCGGTCGAGCTGCCGTAGATGTTCAGATGCTCGATGCCCGTTCCGTTGACGGTCAGGGTGTTGTCGCTGTTCGACCCCGTGAGCACGTCGCCGCTGAGGACGACGTTGACCCCGACGGTGGAGTAGCTCCAGTTCATGACCACGGTATCGTCGCCGGCGCCGCCGATCACCACGTCGTGGCCGCCGCCGAAGGCGTAGGTTCCCGAGGTGAAGCTGTTGAGCTGCAGCGTGTCGTCGCCGTCTCCGCCGTCCAGGGTGGAGTCGCCGGAATGGTCGAGGATCAGGTCGTTGCCGGCCCCGCCGTTGAGCGTGTTGTCGCCGTTGTATCCGTTGAGCTGGTCGTCGCCCGCGCCGCCGCTGGCGACGTCGTTGAACTGGGTGCCGGCAAAGATCAGGCGCTCGACGCCGATCAGGGTGTCCATGCCGCCGCGCCCGTCTGAGAAGGCGAAGTAGTTGGACGTGCCGAACACCGAGCCGTCGAAGGTCACGCCGGTGGCGAGGCCCAGGTCGTCGAAGCGGTACGAGACCATGTCGAAGCCGTCGCCGCCGTTGATGACGTCGTTGCCCAGGTCGCCGCGCAGGTTGTCGAAGTCTGCCCCGCCCAGCAGGATGTCGTTGCCGTCGCCGCCGCGCAGGGTATCGGAGCCCTCACCCCCGTCCAGGGTGTCGGCCTGGTCGGACGAGCCCGCGGGCTGGAATGACGAACCGTTCAGGCCGCCCTGCATGAAGTCGTCGCCGGCGCCGCCGTACAGCTTGTCGGCGCCGTTGCCGCCCGTCAGGGTGTCGTGTCCGTCACCGCCCTCGACCGTGTCGTTGCCGTTGCCGCCGTTGAGGAAGTCGAGACCGTCCAGGCCGCGGATCAGGTCGTCGCCTTCCGACCCGATGACGGAGTCGTTGAAGTTGGTGCCGGTCCAGTCGATGCGCTCGATGCCGACCACGTCGTCGCTGCTGCCGAGGCCGTCCCAGACGTACAGCTGCGGACCCGTGCCGCTCACACCGGTGAAGTTCTGGCCCACGCCGGCGGTGAGGCCGAGGTCGTCGAACCTGTAGACCAGGGTGTCCGTGCCGGCGCCGCCGACGATGTCGTCGAAGCCGTAGCCAGCGACGATGGTGTCCGCGCCGTCCGCGCCGTTGACCGTGTCGTCGCCGTCGCCGCCGGTGAGAGTGTCGCCGCCGGCGCCGCCGTCCAGGCTGTCGTTGCCGATCCCGCCGTCGAGGGTGTCCACGCCGGCGCCGCCGGTGATGGCGTCGTCCCCGGCCCCGCCGGTGATGACGTTGTTGGCCGTGTTGCCGGTGATCACGTCGGCCTGGGCCCCGCCGATCACGTTCTCGAAGTTCAGGATGGTGTCAGTGCCGATGCCCGCGCCGGCGGCCACGCCGGTCTGCAGGTTGATGTTCAGCTCGCGGTTCATGAAGGCGAACGAGATCGTGTCGATCCCGGCGCCGCCGTCCATGAAGTCGTCGCCGTCGATCTGCGGGGCGGTGTTCGGCTGGCCTTCGGCGGTCGAGATGAACAGGTCGTCCCCGTCCATGCCGTGGACCGTGTCCGTGCCCAGGCCGCCGACCAGGGTGTCGCCGCCGTTCGAGCCGGTGACGGTGTCGTTGCCGGCGCCGGCGTTGATGTAGACGCCCTCGATGCTGTGCAGGGTGTCGAAGCCGCCGTAGCCGTCCGCCAGTGTCTGGGTGGCGCCCGAGCTGTCGAACGTCGAGTAATCGATGACGTTGTCGCCGCTGACGTTCCCCAGGTTCATGTTCCAGCGGTCGTTCCCGGCCCCGCCGTACAGCTGGTCGTCGCCTGCGCCGCCCAGGAGACTGTCGTCGCCGTCGTTCCCGTACAGGGTGTCGGCGCCGTTCTGGCCACGCAGGATGTCGTCGCCCGCGCCGGCCGACATGTAGTCGTCGGCGGTGCTGCCGTAGACGTCGATGCGCTCGATGTTGATGGCGTTCACGGACTGCAGGTCGTCGCCGATCGAGCCGACGACCATGTCGCCCGTCATGACCACGTTCACGGCCGTGATGTTGTTGCCGTAGTGCCAGCCCAGGGTGAGGGTGTCGTGCCCCGTGCCGCCGTCCACCGTATCGTCGCCGAAGCCGAACACGAAGGTGGTGTACTCGTTGGCGTACAGCACGATGCGGTCGTCGCCGGAGCCGCCGCTGATGACCGAGTCGCCCGCCCCGTTGTCGAAGATCAGGTCGTCGCCGCCGCCGCCGTTCAGCTCGTTGGCGCCGTTGTAGCCGGTGATCTGGTCGTTGTCGGACCCGCCGGTGACGGTGTCGTCGAAGTTGGTGCCCGCGAAGACGAGGCGCTCGACACTGTGCAGGGTGTCGGTCCCGCCGCGGCCGTCGGCTAGCGTGATGCTCGCGCCGTTGCCCAGCGCCGAGGCGTCGAAGGTCACGCCGGCGCTCAGGCCTAGGTCGTCGAAGCGATAGACCGCAAGGTCGAGGCCGCCGTCGCCGTAGAGGGTGTCGTCGCCGAGGTCGCCGCGCATGTTGTCGACGCCGGCGCCGCCGACGAGCACGTCGTCACCGTCCTGGCCGCGGAGGATGTCGTTGCCGTCGCCGCCGAACAGTTCGTCGGCGCCGTCCGCGGGCGCGCCGCCGGGCACGTTGCTGGCGCCGCCGTAGCCGCCATAGATGGTGTCGTCGCCGGCCTCGCCGCTCAGGACGTCCGATCCGCCCTGGCCGTGGACGGTGTCGTGGCCTTCGCCGCCGAAGATCAGGGTGTCGTCGCCGGCGCCCGCCTGGATCAGGTCGTTGCCGCCGGCCGAGACGATCTGGTCGGCCCCTTCGGAACCGATCAGGGTGTCGTTGAAGTTGGTGCCCTGCAGGATGACGCCTTCGATGTCGACGAGGGTGTCCGTGCCGCCGCGGCCGTCGGCCAGCAGCACCGTTCCGCCCAGGCCCACGCCCGCGGCACTGAAGTACACGCCGTTCTCCAGCCCCAGGTCGTCGAAGCGGTAGGCGACGCGGTCGAAGCCCGCGCCCCCGTCGAGCGTATCGTCGCCGAGGTCGCCGCGCAGGTTGTCGGCGCCGTCGCCGCCATACAGGGCGTCGTGCCCGTCCTGTCCGCGCAGGGTGTCGTCGCCGCCTTCCCCGTAGACGGTGTCGGCGCCGTCCGCCGGCACGCCGGCGGGGATGTTGCTGGCGTTGCCGAGATAGCCGCCGTTGATGAAGTCGTCGCCCTCGCCGCCATGCAGGACATCGGCGCCGCCGTGGCCGCCCAGTTCGTCATTGCCGCCGAGGCCGGTCATGGTGTCGTCGAGGTGCGAGCCGAACAGGGTGTCCGGGTTGGCGAGGAGAGCCGCCATCAGGCCGTCCACGTCGTTGGCCGCCACGAAGGCGACGAAGTCCGCGACCGGGAAGTTCAGGTTGCTCAGCCGGGTTTGCTGGCCGCCATCGCCGAAGACGGTGAACTCGGTGATCGTGCCGGAATGGGGGACGCCTTCCGCGTCGTAGTCGCCGAACGTCCCGTGGAAGCTGATCTCGTCCTCGGGGCCCTGCACCGACCACTGCGTGGCGGTCGCAAAGGTTACCGTCCCTTCCGTGAAGGTGACCAGGTCAAGCGTGGTGAAGTCCACGCCTTCGACGGCGTTGAAGACGTTGAGCGTCGGCATTCGAATGTCCCCCGATGCGCAGGCCCACAAGCTTGGCCAGTCGCAGATGGGGGCGGACCTTACAGAACGTCGTTAGGATGACAAGCGCCTGTAACTACTAAAAAAGCAGGCCTTCCGCGAATGCACGCCGGAGGGGAATTGCATCCCCTGATCGGGGGATATGGCGCCGATTTCCGGCCTTGACGGAACGCGGCCGGCCCACCGCAACCTCTGCCGTCGTGCATCGTTCTAGCCGGAGGGACGGAGATGGTCGGAGGATCGGGCGCCAGTGGCTGTGAAGGAATATGCGGCGGAGAGTCCCGCCATCGACGCCGCCGGCGGCGGCATGCATGCCGCCGAGATGCGCGCGGCGCGTGTGGTGGCTCCGGGCAAGATTGAGGTATGCCGCGTCGGATTGTCGCATCCACGCTCGGGCGAGGTGCGAATCCGGCTCGAGGGCTGCGGAGTCTGCGCTTCCAATCTGACCCCGTGGGCAGGGCCCGACTGGATGAAGTTCCCCACCGAACCGGGCGCGCTGGGCCATGAGGGCTGGGGCGTGATCGACGCAGTGGGCGAAGGCGTGGAAGGCCTTTCGATGGGCGACCGCGTCGCCGCCCTCTCCCACCACAGCTACGCCGAGTATGACATCGCCGACGCCGACGCGGTGGTGAAGCTGCCCGAATCACTCGCCGGCCAGCCGTTCCCCGGAGAGCCGCTGGGCTGCGCCATGAACATCTTCCGGCGCAGCGACATCCAGCCGGGCCAGACCGTGGCCATCGTGGGCATAGGCTTTCTCGGAGCGATCCTGACGCGCCTGGCGACGGACGCCGGCGCCCGGGTCATCGCCATCTCGCGTCGGGCCTATTCCCTGGACGTGGCGAAGCGGTTCGGCGCCGCCGAGACAATCCCGATGGAGGACCACTACGCCATCATCGATCAGGTGAAGGCCCTGACCGACGGCCGCTTCTGCGAGCGGGTGGTCGAGGCGGTCGGCAAGCAGTGGCCGCTGGACCTCGCCGCCGAACTGACCGCGGAGCGCGGCCGCCTGATCATCGCCGGCTATCACCAGGACGGACCTCGGCAGGTGAACATGCAGTTGTGGAACTGGCGCGGACTGGACGTGATCAACGCCCACGAGCGGGACCGGGCGGCCTATATCCAAGGCATCCGCGACGCAGTCGAGGCGGTCGCCTCGGGGCGGCTCGACCCTTCGTCGCTCTACACACACACCTATCCGCTGGATCGGCTGGATGAGGCGCTCGACGCCACGCGCGACCGGCCCGACGGCTTCCTCAAGGCGCTGGTGACCGCATGACCGCGAGCCTGGCCACCGCGCCGGCGGCGCTCGCGCTGACGAAGCGCCCCCGCATCGGCTTCCTTGGCGTCGGCTGGATCGGCCGCCACCGCATGCAGGCCATGCTCGAGACCGGCCTGGTGGAAGCAGCGGCCGTGGCCGATCCCTCGCACGAGATGATGGCTGAGGCGCTGAAGCTGGCCCCCGACGCCGAACCGGCGTCGGGGCTCGAAGCCCTCCTGGCGCAGGACCTCGACGGCGTGGTCATCGCCACCCCGAGCGCCCTGCACGCCGCCCAGTCGATCCAGGCGCTGGAGGCCGGCGTCTCGGTCTTCTGCCAGAAGCCCCTGGGTCGCACCGAAGCCGAGGTCCGCGCCGTCGTCGAGGCCGCCCGCCGTGCCGATCGGTTGCTGGCGGTCGACCTGTCCTACCGTTTCACCGAAGGCATGCAGCGCATCCGCGACCTGATCGTCGCTGGCGAACTGGGCGAGCCCTTCGCCGCCGACCTCGTCTTCCACAACGCCTACGGGCCCGACAAGCCATGGTTCTACGACCCGGCCCTGTCCGGCGGCGGATGCGTGATGGACCTGGGCGTCCACCTGGTCGACCTGGCGCTGTGGGCGCTCGATTTCCCCCGGGTTGGGCGGGTGTCCTCCAGTCTCGTCGCCGGAGGCGCACCCCTGGACGGCCGCACCGACACGGTCGAGGACTACGCCGTGGCCACCCTGGACCTGGAGAGCGGCGCCGTCGTGCGGGTCGCCTGCTCCTGGCGGCTGCAGGCGGGTTGCGACGCGGACATCTCCGCCGCCTTCTACGGGACTGGAGGCGGGGCGCTAATGCGGAACGTCGGCGGGTCTTTCTACGACTTCACTACCGAGCGGATGGCGGGCAACAGCCGGGAGACAATCTCTGCCCCGCCCGAAGCCTGGGGCGGCCGGGCCGCCGCGGACTGGGCAAGACGGCTCGCGGCCGGCGAGGGGTTCGATCCAGAGAACGAGCGCCTGATCGAGGTGACGCGCGTGCTGGATCGCATCTACGGCCGCTGAGCCTCGTCGGCGTCGGCCTCCTCGGTTTCCTGATCCAGGGCCTCCATCACCGTTTCGGGATCGACGTCCTGCTCCAGCTCCGCCAGCTCCGGCACGCGCTCCGTCTCCAGCCCGAGGCGCTCGGCGATCTCCGCGGTGAGGGTGATCAGCCGCGTGATCTCATGCTCGGCCAAAAGGTTGATCTGCAGGTCCAGGTCCGCCCGGCGCTGGGCGGCGCGCGCCATGCGGTTCTGGCTGATCAGTACGAAGGTGGAGAGGAAGATCGCCTCCACGGACGCGATCATGGCCAGGGCGACGAAGGTCTCGTCGAATCGCGGCGCCCCGGGAATCCAGCCCAGGTTGACGACGATCCAGGCGCCGAAGAGCAGCAGGTGCAGGTAGACGAAAACCATGCTGCCGGTGAAGTCGGTGATGGACTGAGCCACCCGTTCCTGAAGCGACGCCTCTCGCGCGGCGCGCCGCTGCTCCGCCTCCATGGTCTCGATGTTGCGGCGCAGGACCGTGGCCATGCCCGAGACCGACCGATCGCGATCGCGGGCCTCGACCGCCATGTCAGGCGCTCAAGCGGGCGTCGTCGCGCGAGGGCGGGCGGGCCCGGCTT
>DASPLM010000011.1:0-2917 GCA_035627575.1 Caulobacteraceae bacterium
AGCAGCTCCGCGCCGTGGCGACCCAGGCCGAGGAGATCGCCATGGGCGGCGACGCCTATCCCGTCGGCGCCCGCGAGCTGTGCCGCAGCCTCATCGAGGACCTGCACGCCAAGGCCATGACGCTGCAGGCGATCAGCCAGCGCACCTGACCGACCCGCGGTACGGGACTTCCCGCCGCGGCGGAAGCGGGTAAGCTTGGCGGCTCCTCCCCGGAGCCTGCCATGACCTGCACCCACCTGGACGATTTTCGCGCCGTCACGCCCTCCGCCGACGGCTGCGAGGACTGCCTGAAGACCGGCGACCGCTGGGTCCACCTGCGCCTGTGCCGCGTCTGCGGCCACGTCGGCTGCTGCGACTCCTCGAAGAACACCCACGCCACCAAGCACTTCCACGCCACCGGCCACCCGGTCATCGAGACCTACGATCCGCAGGACGGCTGGGGCTGGTGCTATGTCGACAAGGTGATGATCGACCTCGGCAGCGACGTGACCAGGCACCCCGAGGGCTGGCGGTGGTGACCCCCGGGGACGCGCCCGGCCCGGGGCAATCAACGGACAGTCTGCCGCCGGGCCTGGCGACGCGGCGCGAGCAGATGTTCTTCCCGCTGAAGCCGGAGGAGATCGCCCGCCTGGAGCGCTTCGGGGCGGAACGGTCCTGGACGGACGGCGAGTTCCTCTTCGAGGCCGGCCAGGCCGGCCGCGGCATGATCGTGGTCCTGGAGGGCGCGGTCCGCATCAGCCGCCGCGACGGCTTCGGCCACGACGAGCATGTAGTCGACCAGGGCGCCGGCCACTTCCTCGCCGAGGTCGACTCGCTGAGCGGCCGGGCCGCCCAGGTGGACGGCCGGGCGCTGGGGCCGGTGCGCGGCCTGGTCATCCCGCCCGAGGGCCTGCGATCGCTCGTGGTGGCCGAGGCGGAGCTGGGCGAGCGGATCATGCGCGCGCTGATCCTGCGCCGCGTGGGGCTCATCGAGGCCGGCGGGGGCGTGGCCATCGTGGGGCCGCGGGAGCATCCGGACGTCGTGCGGCTGACCAACTTCCTCAGCCGCAACGGACTGCCGCACCACGTGCTGGACGCGGCGGAGCGTACGGTAGCGGCGCAGTTCGCGACCGCCTGCCAGGCCTGCGACCAGGACCTGCCCCTGGTCATCTGCCCGGACGGACAGACGCTGCGCAACCCGAGCGAGCGGGAACTGGCCGAGTGCATCGGCTACCTGCGGCGGCTGGACGGCGAGAAGCTTTACGACGTGGCCGTGGTCGGCGCGGGACCCGCCGGCCTCGCCGCCGCCGTCTATGCGGCGTCGGAGGGGCTGACCGTGGCGGTCCTGGACCGACGCGCCTTCGGCGGCCAGGCCGGCGCGTCGGCGCGGATCGAGAACTACCTCGGCTTCCCCACCGGAATCTCGGGCCAGGCGCTGGCCGGCCGGGCCTACGTCCAGGCCCAGAAGTTCGGCGCCGACATCGCCGTGCCGACCGTCGCCGCCCAGCTGGTCTGCGACCATGAGCGGGCGGCGAACAGCTACGCCATCGAGGTGGACGGCGGCGAGACGATCCGGGCCCGCACCGTGGTGGTCGCCTCCGGCGCCGACTACCGCCGCCCCGACGTGCCCGGCGTCCTCGAGGCCGAGCGCGATGGGCTGCACTACTGGGCCTCGCCCATCGAAGGTGGTCTCGTCGCCGGCCAGGAGGTGGTGCTGGTGGGCGGCGGCAACTCGGCCGGCCAGGCGGCGGTCTTCCTGGCGACCCGAGCCGAGCGCGTGTGGATGCTGGTCCGCCGGCCCCTGGCCGACACCATGTCCCGTTATCTCATCGACCGCATCGAGGCGCAGGGGAACATCGAAGTCGTGGCCGGCTGCGATATCGAGCGTTTCGGGCTCGACGAGCGAGGCGCCCTCACGGACGTGGCCTGGCGCGAGCGCGGCAGCGGAGAACTGCACGTCTGCCCCACCCGCCACGCCTTCCTCTTCATCGGGGCGGACCCGTGCACACGCTGGCTCGACGGCTGCGACATCGACCTGGACGACAAGGGCTTTGTGCGCACCGGCGCCGACGTGGACCGGCCCCGCGAGGACCGCCCGCGGTTGCCGCTGGAGACCAGTCGCGCGCGCATCTTCGCCATTGGCGACGTGCGCTCGGGGTCGACCAAGCGAGTGGCCGCGGCCGTGGGCGAGGGCGCGGCGGTGGTGGCGCAGATCCACGCGGCGCTGGCCGCGCTGGAGCCTCAGACGTAGGCGCGCCAGAAGAAGGCGGCGGTGGTGAAGCCGGTGATGGCGACGACCAGCACGCGCACGACCGGCGCCGGCAGCGCCTGGCCGAAACGGGCGCCGGCGTAGCCGCCTACGACGGCTCCGGCCATTACCGCCAGGGTCTGGGGCCACCACACCGCGCCGGCCACGGCAAAACAGATTACGGCCGCGGCGTTGGCCAGGCCGACGATCATCGCTCGCGCAGGATTCACCGCCTTGACCTCCTCGTGGGTGATCAGGGTCCAGAAGGCCAGCATCATCAGCCCGACCGCCCCGCCGAAATAGCCCGCGTAGACGCCGAGGAAGGCTTGGCCGACCAGGGCGCCCGTGGGGCCGATCGACAGGTCCCGGCGCTCCAGCCAGACCCTCGCCCGCGGTCCAAACACCAGGGTGACGGTGGCCAGCAGCAGCAGCCACGGGATCACCCGATCGAACACGCTGGTGGGCGTCGCCAGCAGCAGCACGGCGCCTGCAAGGCCGCCGATCACGCTGACCACCGTCAGGGGGACCAGGCTCACCTTGCCGAACGGACGGATGTCCTTGCGGTAGGCCCAGGTCGAGGACAGGGCGCCCGGAAACAGCGCCACGGTGGACGAGGCATTTGCCTGGGTGGGCGGCAGTCCGGCGGCCATGAGCGCGGGCATGGACACGAACGAGCCCCCGCCCGCCACC
>DASPLM010000012.1:0-4052 GCA_035627575.1 Caulobacteraceae bacterium
ACCGGGCGCTGGAACTGGGCGTCACCTTCCTCGACACGGCCGAGATCTACGGCCCGCACACGAACGAGGCGCTGGTCGGCCGGGCGCTGGCCGGCCGGCGCGACCAGGCGTTCCTGGCCACCAAGTTCGGCATCGGCTTCACCGGCGAGGGCGCCGAGCGTCGGCCGGTCAACGACGGCAGCCCGGCCAATGTGCGCCGCGCCATCGAGGGCAGCCTGAAACGGCTGAACACGGATGTCGTCGACCTCTACTACCTGCACCGCATCGACCCGAACACGCCGATCGAGGACACGGTCGGGGCGATGGCCGAGCTCGTGACCGAGGGCAAGGTCCGCCATCTCGGCCTTTCCGAGGCGTCGGCCGAGACCCTGCGCCGCGCCTGCGCCGTGCACCCGATCACAGCCCTGCAGAGCGAATACTCGCTGTGGACGCGCGATCCGGAGGACGGCGTGCTGGACGCCTGCCGCGAACTGGGCGTCGGCTTCGTGCCCTACAGCCCGCTCGGGCGAGGCTTCCTGACCGGCGCCATCACCACCCCCGACGACTTCGACGCCGACGACGCCCGTCGCACCCATCCGCGCTTCCAGGGCGAGAATTTCGCCCGCAACCTGGAACTGGTCGCCGCAGTCCGGCGGCTGGCGGCCGATCGGAACGTCACCCCCGCACAGCTGGCGCTGGCCTGGGTGCTGGCCCAGGGCGAGGACATCGTGCCCATCCCGGGCACCAAGCGGGTCAAGACCCTGGAGGAGAACGCGGCCGCGGCGGACCTGCGCCTGTCGGCCGACGACCTCGCCGCCATCGAGGCGGTGTTCCCGCGCGACGCGGCGGCGGGGACCCGCTACCCCGAGGGCATGATGCGGGCGGTCAATCGCTGAGGCTTCGCCTTACGCCGATTTAACTCGTCGGGGAGTGGACGCGCTGTATTAGTAGCGCATGCAACTAACATCTGCCGTCATCCCCGGCGAAGCGGCCCTGGCCGCGCTCGGCTTCACCGATACCGAAGCAGGCCTGTACTGCGCACTGCTCCGGCACGGGGCGTCAACCGGCTATCGAGCCGCCCAGTTGGTCGGCAAGGCGCCCGCCAACGCCTACCAGGCCCTTGCCGCCCTGACGCAGAAGGGCGCGGTGCTGGTCGATGAAGGCGAGCCGAAGACCTTCCGCGCCGCGCGCCCTGAGGAGCTGCTGGCGGCGCTGCAGGGGGCGTTCGACCAGCGGCGGTCGCAGGCCCTGGCGTCGCTCGCCGCCATCGAGACGGCGGCGCCGGACGACCGGACCTGGCAGCTGAAGTCCGCCGCCCAGGTGCTGGAACGGGCGACCACGATGCTGGACGGCGCGCGCCAGATCGTCCTGTTTGACCTGTTTCCCGCGCCCTTTGCCGTGCTGGCCGAGGCGCTGGGCCGCGCGGCCGCGAGGGGCGTCGTGGTCGCCGGCCAGGTCTACGCGCCCGTCGAGGCGCCCGACGGCGTGCTGGCTGTGACCTCGGCCAACGCGGCGGTGGTGCGCGACCGGTGGCCGGGCGCCCAGCTGACCCTGGTGGCGGACGCCCGCGAGCACCTCGTGGCGCTGATGACCGCCGACGCGCGGGGACTGGTTCGCGCCGCCTGGAGCGACAGCGCCTACCTCGGTTGCCTGCAGCACAGCGGGCTGAGCGCCGAGATCCGCCTCGCCGCCCAGGGCGGCGGCGCCGACAGCCTCTCCCACCTGTCCCTGCTGGCCGCCGCGCCGGCCGGCCTGTCGGCCCTCGTCGGGCCCGAACCGATACTCTCGAAGGAGACCGCCTGATGCGTCGCCTGATCCTCGCCCTTGCTGTTTCCCTGGCCTTCGCCGCCCCGGCCTCGGCCGACGAGCTGTCGGAGCTGCTGGACCGCTACCGCGCCTGGCGCGGCGGCCCCGCGTTCGAGGCCATGCACGCCCTGTTGCAGGAGGGCGCGATCTCCACGGCCGGGCTGAACGGGACCGTGCGCGTGCTGGCCACCGACACCCCGGCGCTGCGCCAGGACGTCGACCTGGGCACGTTCCGCAACGCCCAGGCGTGGAGCGCTGGAACCGGCTGGCAGCTGACCACCTCGGGCCAGGTCGAGGACCTGTCCGACCACGCGTCCCTCGACCTGCAGCGAGACGCGCTGCTCCAGTTCGAGCGGCTGCTGGACGCCCCCGCCCGGCTGACCCTCCGCGAACCGGTGACCGTCGACGGCCAGACCCTGGCGGTGGTGCACGTCGCTTTCGGCGGCGCCGACGTCCACGAACTGCGCTTCGTCCCCGCGACCGGCGAGCTGCGGGGCCTGCGCACGGTCCGCGACCGGCGCGAGAGCATGACCCGGTTCGAGGACTGGCGCGTGGTGGAGGGCGTGCGCCTGCCCTTCCGCGCCGTGACCCGCGACGACACCGGACGCGACACGGTCGTGCGCCTGAGCACCGCCGACGTGAACCCGCCGGTCCCCGCCGACGCCTTCGCCCGGCCGCAGGCCCGGTTCGTCCACGCCATCGCCGGCGGCGCGCGCGCCACCCGGCCGATCCCGATCGACCTCTACGCCGGGGTGCGCATCTTCGTGCCGGCCACGGTGCAGGGGCGGCAGACCCCGGCGCTGGTGGACAGCGGAGCCGAGATGACCATCCTCGACCGCGGCTTCGCCCAGTCGCTGGGCCTGACGCTGGAGGGCGACCTGCCGGCGGTCGGGACGGGCGGCGTCTCGACCGCCCAACTGGCGCGCGGCGTCACGCTTCAGGTCGGCGACCTGACCCTGCGCGACATGACCGTCGGCGTCATCGACATGGAGATCATCGGCAAGCAGCTGGGCCGGCCCCTGCCGGTGGTGCTGGGCAAGGACGCGTTCAACGCCCTGGCCATCGACATCGACCTGCCGCGCCGCCAGCTCGTCTTCCACGAGGCGGAGGGCTTCGTCCCGCCGGCCGGCGCGGTCGAGGTTCCGCTGGCCCAGACCCCGCACGGGCGGGCGGTCGAGGTTTGCGTCGAGGGCGGGGAGCCGGTGCTGTTCGACTTCGACACCGGCAACGGCGGCAGCCTTCTGATCTATCCCTCCTACTGGCAGGCCCAAGGCCTGGCCGAGAACCGCCCGTCGTCCACGGTGATGAGCGGCGCCGTCGGCGGTGTGAAGGAGAGCGTCATCGTCAGCCTGAAGCGCTTCACCTTCGCGGGGGTGGAGATGGCGGACGTCCCCGCTGTCCTGACCCCGCCCGGCCCCTCCGCCGTCGACGGCGAGCGCACCCGGGGCAACATCGGCATGAGCGTGCTGGGCCGCTTCCGCATTATCAGCGACTTCGCCACGGACCGCCTCTACCTGATCGCCGACCCAGTCCGAATGGCCGAGCCCTTCGCCAAGGACCGCCTGGGTCTGGGCCTGGCCAGGGGCGACGGCGTGGTCGAGGTGCGCCGCGTCTCGCCGGGCTCTCCCGCCGCCAAGGCCGGCTGGACCGCGGGCGCTCGCATCGCCGTCATCGACGGCGTGCCGGCGGAGCGGTTGGACACGGACGCCTTGCGCGGCGTCTCCACCGGCCCGGCCGGTCGCACCATTCGCTTCACCCTGGTCGGCGGCGAGGAGCGGACCCTGACGGCGGCGGACTTCTACTAGGCGCTCCGCTCGCCTCCGCTTCCTGTCATCCCGGACGCGGCGGAGCCGCGATCTGGGACCTCGTTCAGGAGGAACCTCGGGAAGCCGGGGCGGAGGCGCCGCTCGCGCTGGAGCCAAAGCGCACCGCGTCCTGAACCTCTTGGTGGAACTTTAGCGCCCCTCGGTCCTGACGCTGTCAAGGATGGCCCGAAGGGCCACAAGCTTCGCTTGCGCGGCGAAGCCGCGTCCTTGACAGCGGCAGGACCGAAGGGCGCGAAAGTTCCACTAAGAGGTTCAGGACGCGGTGTGCGCTTTGGCTCCGGCGCGAGAGGCGCCTCCTGAACGAGGTCCCGGAACGCGGCCTTGCCGCGTCCGGGGATGACAGGAAGCGGAGGGCGGCGGCGGAGCGCCTAGTAGAAGTCCGCCGCCGTCAGGGTCCGCTCCTCGCCGCCGACCAGGGTGAAGCGAATGGTGCGACCGGCC
>DASPLM010000013.1:0-6022 GCA_035627575.1 Caulobacteraceae bacterium
CCCGCTGATCGTCAAGGCCTCGGCCGGCGGCGGCGGACGCGGCATGAAGGTGGCCCTGACGGCGGACGATCTGGTGGAGGCGGTGCAGACCGCGCAGTCCGAAGCGCAGGCGGCGTTCGGCAACGGCGCCGTCTACATGGAGCGCTACCTGCAGAAGCCGCGTCACATCGAGCTGCAGGTCATCGCCGACAGCCACGGCAACGTGGTGCACCTGGGCGAGCGCGACTGCTCGCTGCAGCGCCGCCACCAGAAGGTGATGGAGGAGGCGCCCTCCCCCGCCCTTTCGGCCGCCGAGCGCACCGCCATCGGCGAGACGGTGAACAAGGCCATCGCCTCGATCGGCTACCTGGGCGTCGGCACCATCGAGTTCCTGTGGGAGGACGGCGAGTTCTTCTTCATCGAGATGAACACCCGCCTGCAGGTCGAGCACCCCGTCACCGAGGCCATCACCGGCATCGACCTGGTGCGCGAGCAGATCCGCATCGCCGCGGGCCTGCCCCTGTCGTTCCGCCAGGAAGAGGTCGTGTTCGAGGGCCACGCCATCGAGTGCCGCATCAATGCCGAGAACGCGCGCACCTTCACGCCCTCGCCCGGCATGGTCACCGACTTCCACGCGCCCGGCGGACTGGGCGTGCGCCTCGATAGCCACCTCTACACCGGCTATTCCATCCCCCCCTACTACGACAGCCTGGCGGGCAAGCTGATCGTGCACGGCCGCGACCGGGCCGAGTGTATCGCGCGGACCCGCCGCTGCCTGAACGAGATGGTCGTGGCCGGCATCGACACCACCATCCCCCTGTTCCAGGACCTGCTGGTGGAGCCGGACATCCTGTCGGGCGACTACGACATCCACTGGCTCGAGAAGTGGAACAAGGCCTAGGCAGGCCGGCCGTGGAGCCGGGATCGTGACCGCCTTCACCCTCGAGGACCTGATCGAGTGCTACGCCAACGGGATCTTCCCGATGGCGGAGGCGCGTGACGACGAGCGCGTCTTCCTGGTCGATCCGGAGAAGCGCGGCGTCCTGCCGCTCGACGCCTTCCACCTGCCCTCGCGGCTGGCCCGGACGGTGCGTTCGGACCGGTTCGAGGTGCGCATCGACAGCGCCTTCGCCCAGGTGGTGGACGCCTGCGCCACGCCGCGCCCGGGCCGCGAGGACACCTGGATCAACCAGTCGATCCGGGCCATGTACCTCGGCCTGTTCGCCCGCGGCATGGCCCACAGCGTCGAGGCCTGGCGCGACGGCGCCTTGGTCGGCGGGCTGTACGGCGTGTCCCTGGGCGCCGCCTTTTTCGGCGAGAGCATGTTCTCGGACGAGCGCGACGCGTCCAAGGTGGCCCTGGCCCACCTCGTCGCGCGGCTGAGGGCCGGCGGCTACCGCCTGCTGGACGCCCAGTTCATGACCGGCCACCTGGCCCAGTTCGGCGCCGTGGAAATCCCGCGCGCGGAGTACCGGCGCCGGCTGGCGCACGCGCTCCAGGCCGAAGGGGACTTCTTCGCGCTTCAGCCGGCGGTGGCGGGCGCCGGCGCCTTGCAGGCGATCACCCAGGCGTCATAGACCGGGTGCTGCAGCGGGTTCAGGCCCGGCGAGCTGGCGAACATCCACCCCTTGAACACCTCGCGCGACACCTGGCTGGAGCTGAGCGTCCGCGGCTCGGCGCGGACCTGCAGGTAGGCGATGGAGTCCATCATCGGCTCGTCCGAAGCCGAGGTCTCGCAGGAACGCAGGGTGAAGACCAGGCCTCGGTACTTCACCGGCACGCCGACCTTGGCCTCGAAGCGGATGGTCTCGGCGGTGATCTTGTCCAGCGCCTGGATGACGGCGGCGCCGTGGCGGGTGCGCTTGCCTGGAGGGGTCGGCTTTTCGACCACCTTGGGGACCTCGACCACGTCGGTCTCCTCCTCCACCGGCTCGTCGGCCTGGGCGGTGACGGTGGGGGCGGAGTCGGAGGGGGTGCTCGGCGCCACCGGGACCGTGATCACCGGCGGCACGTCGCCGGGCGCCGGCGGCGGCTCTTCGACCGGCGGGCGGCTGGGGGTCGGCGCGACGGGCGGGTCGTCGAACACCAGCGGCGGCGGCTCGTCGTTCTCCTGGGCGTGCACGAAGCCCACGGCGGCGACCGCGGCCAGGGCCGCCCCGCCGGCCATCGCGATGAGGGCGCCGCGCTTCATCCGGTTACTCGGGCTTCCAGGCTTCGTAGTCGCCGGTGGCCGGGGCCCGCTCGCCGCCGCGGGCCAGCGAGCCCTTGGGCCGCCAGGCGAAGGGCGTGCCCGACAGGTTGGGCAGGTAGTCCTTTTCCCACTCGCGGCGCGGCACGGGAACGTCGCCCCGTTCGTCGGTGGTGTGGTGCAGCCAGCCGAACCAGCCCGGCGGCACCTTCGAGCCCTCCGCATAGCCGTTGAAGATCACCCAGCGGCGCTTGCGGCCGTCGTAGGAGTTCCTGTTGGTCTTGGCCTCGTAGTAGCGGTTGCCGAACTCGTCGGTCCCCACCTGCACGCCCGAGCGGCCGACGTTGAACAGGGTGCCGATGGTGGCGCCGTTCCACCAGGTGAAGATCTTGCTGAGCACGAAGCGGCCTGACTCTGGAATCACGTTGCGCCCGCCGGGAGGGCGGGGATGGAGCGGTTATACGCGGGAGCGGCGGCGGGCGTCTAGGAGCGGCGGGGGTGGTGAAGGTGAAGTTGGGCGATGAGCGACTCGGCGGCGGCGCGGTCCTTGGCCAGCCAGGCGCGGAAGCACGCCCGGACGGTCTCGGCGGGGGTCATGCTCCTGGCCGCTCCGTCCGTGCTTCATCCAGCCGCGTCAGGGCGATCGCTGCCCTCCGCCTGGTCGACGGGGTCGCCACCCGTGAACTCACCATCGCTGCCCGAAACTCCGCCATGCAGCGCGGCGGAGCCTTGTTCCTGCGCGCCTTGCAGGACCTCGCGGCGGTGTTTCCATGCGCCATATCTGCTTTGATATGATTGACTGTTTCACGTGAAACACGTCACGAACGGTCGTCTTCCGCCAACAGCCCCGCCAGCCGGTCCAGCCCGACCGCCGTCCCCTCCTCGCGCTCGGCGAGGGCGCCCTCCTCGAAGAAGGCGCCGTGTTCGTTGACCACCAGCCTTGCGCCGGCGCCCTCCTGGAAGACCTCCACCGTCATCAGCGAGACCGAGATCAGGCGCTCGCCGATGTGCAGGGTGAAGCTGAGGACGAAGCGCTCATTGGGGACGATGTGGTGGTACAGCCCCTGCATCACGTGGGGCGGGCGCCCGGGGGGCTTGAGGCGGTTCAGTTCGCGCCCGCCCTCGCGGAAGTCGAGCTCGACCTCGGCCTCCTCCAGCTCCCCGAAGCAGTTGAACCAGCGGGATTTCCCCTCCTTCGTCGAGAAGGCGGCGAAGACGCGGGCGGGCGAGGCGGAGTAGGTGCGCTCCAGGGTGAAGCCGCCATGCTGGACGAAGCCCATGGCGTCAGTCCTCGCTCAGCGAGCGGCCGAGCGCGTCGAGCAGCTCCTCGGTGCCTTCGCGGCGCTGGTCGACGTTGTCCTGGCCGTCCAGGAAGACGGCCTGCTCGGTGTAGACCAGCCGCGTGCCGCCCTCGGCGGGCCCGATCTCCATGGTGCCGAGCGAGACCGAGATCTGCCGGCCGTCGATGTGCATGGTGTAGGCGGTGACGATGCGCTCTCCGTCGACGATGTCGTGGATCCAGCCGTTGAAGTCGCTCTCCACGCCGCTGGCGAAGCGACCGAGGGCGCGCTCGTGGCCGCCGACGCGGAAATCGAAGGTGTGCTCGAGCAGATCCCATTCCCCGGACGGGCCGGCGAACCACCTCGCCTTGGCGTCCTTGTCCGACAGGGCTTTCCAGACGCGCTCGGGCCGGGCGGGATAATGGCGCTCGATGCGGAAGGTGTCGTGCACGGCGGTGCGTTCGGTCATGACTTGTCGTCCTCTTCGGTGTCTTCGGCCGTCTCGGCCAGGTAGTCGCCCAGGCGGTCGAGGCGGCGCTGCCAGGCCACCCGGCGCTCGTTGATCCACTGCTCGGCCATGTTCAGCACCATGGGCTGGATGCGGCAGGTCCTGACCCGACCCTCCTTGATGGAGGTGACGAGGCCGCTGGCCTCCAGCACCTTCAGGTGCTGCACGACGCCCGGCAGGGACATGTCGAGGGGCTCGGCCAGTTCGCTGACCGAGGCGGGGCCGCGGGTGAGGCGTTCGACCATGCTGCGCCGGGCCGGGTCGGCCAGGGCGTGGAACACCTCGTCCAGCTTGCGCGCGGCGTCGGCCATCGCTTCAGCCCTCCGGGAACAGGTGGAGGAAGGGCTCGGACTCGGCGTAGGCCCGGGCGCAGGACGGCCGCGCCCGCAGGCGCTCGTAGTAGGCTGCCAGCGCCGGGTGGGTGTCGGCGAAGGGCTGGACGCGGCCGGCGTAGTACAGCGCGGGGCCCGCACCGCAGTCGGCCAGGGTGAAGTCCTCGCCCGCGGCCCAGGTGCGGCCCTGGGCGAACTGGCGCTCCAGCAGGTCGTAGGCCTTGGCCAGCAGCGTCCGGGCTTCGGCGACCCCATAGGGATCGCGGCTCTCCGGCGGGCGGATGCGGTCGGCCACGATCTTGTTCATGGGCGTCTGGACGTAGTGGTCGAAGTACCGGTCCTGCAGCCGCGCCTCGAGCGCCTTCGCCGGATCGGAGGGTAACAACCGCCCCGAACCACCGTACCGTTGGTCGAGGTGCTCGATGATGATGCTGGACTCGGCGACGATCTCGCCGCGGCCGGCGTCCTTCAGCAGCGGGAACTTGCCCATGGGCGCTTCGGCCCGGAAGCCCTGCATCAGGGTCTCGTCAGCCTGGTCGAGCGTCACGATGCGGACAGGCACGTCCAGCTCGTAGAAGGCGACGATGGCCTTCTGGTGAAACGTCGACAGCGGGTGCGAAAGGAGTTCCAGGGTCACGTCGGCGGCTCCATCACTTAATTGATTGCTTAAGTATCTGGAAGCCTCCGCCGGTGTCAAGCGCGCCCTGCGACACCCGGTCGCCTGCCCCAATCGCGCCCCAATCGGCATAACCCCGCTCAGTTCTCGGGCCGGCGCCGCACGACGGCGACAGCCCTGCTGTTGGGGAACAGCACGCGGAAGCGCCCGTGGCCCTGGGGGGACGCGGGCGCTTCTTGCGTTTTGGCGCCCGGGCCGACACGGTCGCGCTGAACCGCAGGGCCCCCGGGCCGTTCTCAGGTCGCCCATGGATCAGCCCCTCCCCTACCGGCCCTCCGGCCCCTCGCCGGAGCTCGCCCCGACACCGCCGCCCCCGCCGCCCCCGAACGGACGCGGCCCCTGGCGACGTCCCGACCCCGAGAACGAGCCGGCGCACTGGGCCCGCATCCCGAAGGAGAAGCGGCTGCGGGCCGCGCTGGTGTTGGCGGGCGCTGTGCTCATCGCCCTGTTCGCCTGGCTGAGCTGGGCCCTGCCCATCGGCCGCTCGATGCAGCCGCTGGAGACGCCGGCCTTCATCTTCGTCAGCGCCGACGGCAAGCCGTTCGCCCGCAAGGGCTTCGTCAAGGACGAGCCGGTCAAGGCGTCGGACCTGCCCGACCACGTCAAGGACGCCTTCATCTCGATCGAGGACCGCCGGTTCTATCGCCACCTCGGCGTCGACCTGCGCGCCATCGCCCGTGCGCTCCGCGCCAACCAGCAGGCCGGCGAGGTGGTCGAGGGCGGCTCGACCATCACCCAGCAGCTGGCCAAGACGGCCTTCCTCGACAGCCGCCAGACGCTTCGCCGCAAGGCGCAGGAGGCCCTCATCGCCCTGTGGCTGGAGGTGCGTCTGTCGAAGGACGAGATCCTCTCGCGCTATCTCAGCGCGGTCTATTTCGGCGACGGCGTCTACGGTCTGCGTTCCGCCGCTCGCCACTACTTCAACAAGACGCCGGACAGGCTGACGGTGCAGGAAGCCGCCATGCTGGCAGGCCTGCTCAAGGCGCCGTCCAGGCTCGCGCCCACCAGCAACCGCAAGGCCGCCGTCGAGCGCTACCGGGTCGTGCTCGCCGCCATGGA
>DASPLM010000014.1:0-2641 GCA_035627575.1 Caulobacteraceae bacterium
AAGTAGTGAAACGAAGCCGCCCCCGGCTCCGTCACTTCCAGAGAGCCCCCATGCTTACGAAGTTCACGACCCCGCCGAGCGGATTCACGTTGCGCTTGCGGACAACGAGGTCCTTTTTCTGCGGATCGAACACGATACTCGCGCGGCGGCCGTCGCGAAGCGCGTAGGCGACTTGCTTGTCCTCATAAGTGAGGCTGGCGAAAACGATGTCGCCATGTTCCAGTCGTCGTTCGAGATGTTCAATCCTACTCGGCATGGCGCTAGGCCCCTTCTGCCGCTCGGTTGCCGCATAACAAGCTCGTGGCCCCGCAGGCGGTTCCGGGTGCTGTTGCGCGACACGAATCCTGCCGCGATTTTGCGGCCCGCGCAATCGGTGAGGAAAACGCGTGGGTCGGACCGTGTTGGCTGCTCAGCGAACGCAGCCGCCGCCGCGGTCCTTCGTCGGCGCTTCCGCGTCGTTCGCAGACGCCGGGATGGACCTTCGTCGCCCGTCGCGCTTTGATCGCCGTTCGCCGAAGGAGGACGCCATGAACTACCTGCCCCGACCGGAAGGTCCCTCGCCCGAGGACTTCAAGCTGTCGCGCCGGGCCATCGGCGGCCTGTTCTTCACCGGCTATGCCGTCGCCGCCCTCGGCGCCGAGGCCGCGCCGGTCACCACGCCCTCCGACGGCCTCGTGATCGAGGAGGTCGCCATCCCCAACGGCGAGGCCAGGCCCCTGCCGGCCTATGTGGCGCGACCGCAGGGCAAGGCGAAGCATGGCGCCGTCATCGTCGTGAACGAGATCTTCGGCGTCCACGACTACATCAAGGACGTCTGCCGCCGCTGGGCGAAGGAGGGCTACGTCGCCATCGCGCCGGAGTTCTTCCACCGCGCCGGCAGCCCGGCCGGGCTCACCGACATGGCCGAGATCCGCAAGATCGTCGCCGCGGCCCACCACGAGCAGGTCATGGGCGACGTCGCCACGACGCTCGGCTGGCTGAAGCAGCAGCCCTTCGTGAAGGCCGGCAAGGTCGGGATCACCGGCTTCTGCTGGGGCGGCACCGTGGTCTGGATGGCCGCGGCCCGGTTCAAGGAGATCGGGGCGGGCGCCGCCTTCTACGGCCGCCTCGTGCCCCCGCCGCCGCCGGAACCCGGCAAGCCTCTCCAGGGCGAACCCAACCGGCCCTATCCCGTCGATATCGCGGGTCAGCTGAAGCACGCTCCGGTGCTGGGCCTCTACGGCGAACTGGACCAGGGCATCCCGCTGGAGACGGTCGAGCAGATGCGCGCGGCGCTGAAGGCGGCCGGCGACACCACCAGCGAGATCGTCGTCTATCCGGGCGCCCACCACGGCTTCCACGCCGACTACCGGCCCTCCTACAACGCCGAGGCTGCGGCCGATGCCTGGAAGCGGTCCACGGCCTGGTTCAAGCGCCACCTCTGACCGGAAGGATGGCCGCCGGGGGGCGGGCCGAAGGAGCGGACATGATCGATCGCAGACTGATGCTGGGCGGGGGCCTCGCCCTCGCCGCGACGGCGCTCGCCGGAACGGTCCGGGCGCAGGAGGGCGTGGGCGACGCCTCGGTGGCCGCGACGGGCCACGTGAAGGCGCGGCCGGGGACCCCGACCAAGCCGATGCTCGCGCCCGGCCTGCACGTGCTTGGCCTGCACCCCAGCCGCGACGCGCACCTGTTCGTGCCGCGCGGCCTCGACCCGGCGGTTCCCGCGCCCCTGATCGTGATGCTGCACGGCAAGGGCCAGCTGGCCAACGAGACCCTGGGGGAATGGAAGCGCCCCGCCGGCGCACGCAAGTGCCTGGTGCTGGCGCCCCAGTCGCGCGAGGAGACCTGGAACGTCGACGACGGCCCGGTCGGCCCCGACGCGGTCTTCATCGACCAGGCCATGCAGGCGGTGTTCGACCGCTTTGCCGTCGACCCCGGGCGCATGGCCGTGGCCGGCTTCTCCGACGGCGGCACCATGTGCCTGTCCTTCGGCCTGGTGAACGGCGACGTGTTCGGCAACCTGCTGGCCTTCGCCCCGATCCGCTACCACGCGCCCGACAGCCGCGGTCAGCCCCGCGTCTTCATCGCCAACGGCACCCGCGATTCCGGCGCCCCCTACAGCGGCTCGCGCAGCATGGCCCGCCAGCTGGAGGGCGACGGCTACGACGTCGAGTTCTTCAGCTTCGACGGCGGCCACTGGATGGACGAGAGCGCCGTCAAGGCGGCGATGAAGCGGTTCCTGGGGTAGCGATAGCCTTCCTTCTCCCCGAAGGCGGAGAAGGAGGTCCCGCCGAGCGCGTTCCCCTGGCCAACTGCCTTGTAGTTGGAAAGAGGCATTCTTCTCTTGCAGGCGAGGGTGCTCCGGCGGTGAGGCGTGTCAAGAACGCGTGCTCTTTGCACGCGCCGCGCCGCGGCGACCTCCCGAAGAGGGAGGTCGTCCTTGAGACGCCTCGCCGCCGGAGCCAGCATCCACCAAGAGAAGAATGGCCGGGTCGGTCCCGGACGGACCTCAGGGTGACGAAGGAGGCGCAGCCCGCCGACCGCTTGCCACGACCTCGCCCTTCGACAAGCTCAGGATGAGGTCGACTGAAAGCGATCAGTAGAATTCCTCATCCTGAGCTTGTCGAAGGGCGAGGAATTCGGGCCCGCGCCCGCCACC
>DASPLM010000015.1:0-2321 GCA_035627575.1 Caulobacteraceae bacterium
GGCGGACTGGCTGAGGGACCGGTACTACGGGGACACGTCGTGGCAGCGAGTGGACACGGAGTGGCTCGGCTCAGCCAGCATGCTGGCCCTCAAGCTGGATTCCGACACCAACAACACCAGCCTGGCGTTGGCGTTCGAGACCACCCCCGGCGGCAAGGTCCTGCTGTTCGCCGCCGACGCCCAGGTCGGCAACTGGCTGTCCTGGCACGACCAGACCTATGGCGATCCGCCGGTGGCGGCCGCGGACCTGCTGGAGCGCACCGTGCTCTACAAGGTCGGCCACCACGCCAGCCACAACGCCACCCTGCGGGACCAGGGGCTGGAGCTGATGCGACAGGGCGAGCTCACCGCCATGATCCCGGTGGTCGAAGAGGTGGCGCGTGCGCAGGGGCGCAAGGACAAGGACGGCAAGCCGACCGGCTGGAACATGCCCTATCCGCCGCTGCTGGCGCGGCTGGAGCACCTCACCGCCGGCAGGGTGATCCGCGGCGACCGGCCCCTGGACCTCTCGCTCTTCCCGCCGGGGCAGGCCCGCGAGCAGGACCTCTGGGTCGAGGTCGACATCGTCGGCTGAGGCGGCTCAGCCGAGGCGGAGGGCCTCGAGCCGCGCCATGGCCGGGCCGAGCAGGGCGTCCATGGCGTTGAGCGCGTCCAGTTCGGAGTGGGCGATGGAGAAGCTCTCGTCGCGGACGATGACGTGGGCGCCCGCCCGCCCCGGTTCGGTGAAGCTGTAGTGGGCCGGGCGCACGAACTCGACGTAGCGGTTGACCACCTCCTCGACCGGGCGTCCCCGCTGGGAGATGTCGCGCAGCACCCGGCGGGCGAGGCGGATATCGTCCGGCGTGTCGACGTAGATGCGCAGGTCGAACATGGCGGCGTAGTCGGTCGACAGGCAGTGGATGCCCTCGACGATGATGAAGGCGGCCGGGGCCATGGCGACGGTCTGCGGCAGGCGCTTGTGCGTGCGCAGGTCGTACTTCGGCCGCTCGACGACCTGGCCGTCGCGCAGTTGTTCCAGGTGACGGCCCAGCAGGTCCATCTCCTTGGCGCCCATATCGTCGAAGTTGAAGCGGTCCGGGTCGAAGGCCACGCCCTCGGGCTGGCCGCGATAATAGTCGTCCTCGCTGATCACAAGGCAGTTGGCCTGGCCCAGCCGGTTGGCCAGCGCCGTCGCCAGGGTGGTCTTGCCCGAGCCGGATCCGCCGCTGATGGCGATGAGGATAGGCGGGCGGGTCATGGCGGGCTCCGAAGGCGGCGGCGAGTGGGTAGCGGGCCGACGTCGGCCGGGCAAGCGGCGCGGGCCTCAGGCCTTCTTCACGAACTTGGTCTTCAGCACCAGGTCGCGCACCTTCTCGGCGCGGCAGTCGATCTGACCGGGATCGCCCGTCAGGCGGATGCCCTTGATCAGGGTCCCCCGTTTCAGGGTGACGGTCGTGCCCTTCACCTTCAGGTCCTTGATCAGGGTGACGTTGTCGCCGTCCTTGAGTTCGGCGCCGTTGGCGTCGCGGGTGATCTCTTCGTCGCTCATGGGACTCCCCCTGTCAGGCCCACGGGTCTAGCGCGCCGGCGCCCCGCAGCGCCAGACCGGCCACCGCTACGCTTCGTCGCGCCGCACGACGCCGAAGGCCTGGGCCTCGCGTTCGCCGTCGCGAGCGGTGACCTCGATCAGCACGTCGCCGCCGGCGTCCTTGAACCACAGGTAGTTGCGCTCGACCTCGACCTCCGCGCCGCCTGGGACCAGCGCCTGGTAGGTGTCGCCCCAGGGCGTGACGCGGATCAGCTCGCGCCAACTCAGCGACAGGGCCTGGGACAGCTCGTCGGCCGCCAGGTCGGTCAGGTCCTGGTCGCTCACAGCCACCTGCGCACCCGCTTGCGGTAATCCAGGTAGGCCTGGCCGAACTTGCGCTCCAGGTAGCGCTCTTCGCGCAGGATCACGCCCCAGGTCATAAGCACCAGGCACGGCAGCAGCAGGGCGATGGCGGTGGGGGCGTTCAGGCCGATGGCCAGGCCCAGGTAGGTCAGGGCGAAGCCGACGTACATCGGGTTGCGGGTGAAACGGTAGGGCCCGTCGGTCACCAGGGCCGTCGCCGGCGAATAGGGCACGACGTTGGTCCCCGCCTTCCGAAACAGCCCGCCGGCCCACATCTCCAGCGCGAACCCGCCGATGATGAGCGCCAGCGCAACCGCCTTGCGCCCCGTCGCGTCCACCGGCAGGGCCGGCGTGCCCAACGCCTTGTCGATGCCCCAGCCGGCGATGAGAAAGGCCAGGTAGATGAAGGGCGGCGGCGCGATCACGCCGGGCACGTCCTTGGGAGGGGCGG
>DASPLM010000016.1:0-6271 GCA_035627575.1 Caulobacteraceae bacterium
CTCCCGGATCGACCTGGTCGGCAAGGACGCCATCGTCCTGCGCGACGGCCAGCAGGTGACCGAGTTCCGCGAGGGCATGCTGCCCTGGGCGATCCAGCGCCCGATAGCGCTGGTGTTCGACGAGTACGACGCCGGTCGCCCCGACGTGATGTTCGTGATCCAGCGCGTGCTGGAACAGCACGGCAAGCTGACCCTGCTCGACCAGAACCGCGTCATCCGCGCCAACCCCTGGTTCCGCCTGTTCGCCACGACGAACACCATCGGCCTGGGCGACACTAGCGGCCTCTACCACGGCACCCAGCAGATCAATCAGGGCCAGATGGACCGCTGGAACATCGTCACGACGCTCAACTACCTGCCCCACGACGTGGAGCAGGAGATCGTCGTCGCCAAGGCGCCCGAGTGGAACACCGCGGACGGCAAGCGCGCGATCGCCGCCATGGTCCGCGTCGCCGACATGACCCGCAACGCCTTCATGAACGGCGACGTCTCCACCGTCATGAGCCCCCGCACCGTCATCACCTGGGCCCAGAACGCCACCATCTTCGGCGGCGACATCGGCCTGGCGTTCCGGCTGACGTTCCTGAACAAGTGCGATGAACTGGAGCGGCCGACGATCGCCGAGTTCTACCAGCGCGCGTTCGGCGAGGACCTGCCGGAGAGCGCGACGCGGGTGAAGGTGGCGTAGGGGAGGACGAGGGCGGAAGGACGGCTCCCGCCATTCCCCGAGAGCGCCCGCGTGCATACCTTGGCGGTTTCGTACAGTCCGGAGTCGCTTCCCTGATGTCTCCATCCCGCCGCGCCCTGCTGGCCGCCCTCCCCGCCGCCGCCGCCACGACGCCCGCCTTGGCCCAGGCGCCCGCGCCGCAGCCCGCTCCGGCCGACGCCTACGCTCCCGCCCGCGAGATCATCGCCAACGTCCAGCGCATCGTCTCGCCCAACGGGATCGAGCTGCTGGAAACCGTCCAGATCGGCGGCATTCCGCAGTGGGTCTCGATCCGCGGCAACGACCGCGACAACCCCGTCCTGCTGTTCGTCCACGGCGGCCCCGGTTCGCCCGAGATGCCGGTGGCCTGGACCTTCCAGCGCGGCTGGGAGGAGTACTTCACCGTGGTCCAGTGGGACCAGCGCGGCGCGGGCAAGACCAATCGCGCCAACGACGCCGACGCAATCCGCCCCACCCTGACCTTCGCGCGCATGGAGGCCGACGCGGTCGAGATGATCGACCACCTGTGCGCCCGCTTCGGCCGCCGCAGGATCGTGGTGGTCGGCACGTCCTGGGGCTCGATGCTGGGCCTGCGCGCCGCGTTGAAGCGGCCGGAGAAGGTGCACGCCTACGTCGGCATCGGCCAGCTGATCAGCATGCGCGAGAACGAGCGGGTCGGGTACGACTATGCGCTTCGCCGCGCCCGCGCCGAGAACAACACCGACGCCATCCGGGAGCTGGAATCGCTCGCCCCCTACCCTGGAGCGCCGGGCACGCTGACCTTCGAGCGCATCGGCCTGCAGCGGAAGTGGACCGTCCACTACGGCTCGCTCAGCGCTTACCGCACCAACGCCGACCAGTACTTCCGCGCCATGCGCCTTTCGCCCCAGTACGAGCCCGCGGACCTGAAGGCGGTCGATCCGGGCGGCGTGCTCTCGGTCACCGCCCTGCTGCCCGAGTTGCTGGAGGCGGACCTGTCGGGGGTCACGCGCACGCCTTTCCCGGTGGTGCTGATGCTGGGCCGGCACGACTACACAACGCCGTCGGAGATCGCCGAGGCGTGGCTGGGCAGGCTGACGGCGCCGAAGAAGAAGCTCGTCTGGTTCGAGCACTCCGCCCACGTCATCCCCGTCGAGGAGCCGGGCCGGACGCTGGTGACGCTGGTTCAGGACGTGCTGCCGCTGGTGAGGGAGTAGCGGGGCGCCCTCCCCTCTCCTTCAGGAGAGGGGAGGGCGCCCCGCAGGGCCGGAGCGGGTGAGGGGTCGGCGGGCGCGCGACTCCTGGGTCGGTAGGACGTCGCGGGACATGACACGCCTCACCCGCTCCGTCTTCGGCTGCGCCGAAGCCGCTCGCTGCCTCTCCTGAAGGAGATGGAAGAAGCGTTGCTTACCCGCCGCCGTACCCGCCGATGATCGGCAGGATCTCGCCGGTGATGTAGCTCGACATCTGCGCCGAGGCCAAGAACACGAAGGCCGGCGCGATCTCCTCCGGCTGGGCGGCGCGGCCGATCACGGTGGACTGGCCGAATTCCTTCACCTTGTCGGCCTGCTTGTCGGCCGGGTTCAGCGGCGTCCACACGGGGCCGGGCGCCACCACGTTCACGCGCACGCCCTTGTCCACCAGCTTGGTCGACAGCGACCGGGCGAACGCGTGGATGCCGCCCTTGGTCATGGAGTAGTCCAGCAGGTCGCTGTTGCCCATCAGGCCGGTGACCGAGCCGGTCATGACGATGGCGCCGCCGTAGGGCAGGTGCGGGATCGCGGCGCGGGCCATGTAGAAATAGCCGTACAGGTTGGTCTTTATGGTCCGGTCGAAGTGCTGGTCGGTGATGTCCAGGATGTCGCCGGCGTGCTCCTGGAAGGCGGCGTTGTTGACCAGGATGTCCAGCTTGCCGAATTCGCCGACGGTGCGCTCCACCGCCGCCTTGCAGTAGGCGGGGTCGGCCACGTCGCCGGGGATGAGGATGGCGCGCCGGCCCTCCTTCTCCACGGCCCGCTTGGTCTCCGCGGCATCCTCGTGCTCGTCGAGGTAGGCGATGGCCACGTCGGCGCCCTCGCGCGCGAACAGCACCGCCACGGCGCGACCGATGCCGCTGTCGCCGCCGGTGATCAGCGCAACCTTGTCCTTCAGCTTGTCCGAGCCCTTCCAGAAGGGCGCGTCGTACATGGGCTGGAGCTTAAGGTCCTTCTCGTCGCCCGGCTTGAGCAGGTGCTGGGCGGGAAAATCGACCGGGTACTCGCGCGCGCCGGCCTGCATGGCCTTCTTGTCTTCGCCGCCGCCGTCGTCGAACGACTTCTGCTCGGCCGCGTCGATCTTCGCCTGGATGGCGCGTTCCTTCTCCGAGACCCGCTCGGCGGCATCCTCGAAGCGGTCGGTGTCGGGCGTGTCGGTCATGGCGGGCTCCCTGCGCGTCTGTCGCGCAGGGAAGCGGCGGAGGGCCGAGCGGGTTCCGTAGCGGCGCCCCTTCGCCCTGGGGCGAAGGGGGCTCCGCGCACCGGCGGCGCGAAGCGCCGGAGGTCCTGGCGCGGGGGTTGTGGGGCTGCGACGGCGCCGGCGTCGCGCGTGGAAAGGGGCCATCCCCGCACCCTCCCCGTGGACCTTCGCCGACTGCGCCGGGCTCCGGTACGTGGAGCCGCCCTCGCCCCAGGGCGAGGGGGCAGGTTCGCCTCAATCCTCCGGCGTCTCGCCGCTGGTGTTCACCCGCTGCAGCTCGATCACCGCATTGCCCAGCGGGGTGGAGCCGGTGATCGAGGAGATCACCCACGGCCCGCCCTGGCCGACCTGGGCGAAGCTCATGGTGATGGGCTTCTTCAGGCCCTGGTTCTTCTTCTCCGGCGGCTTCTTCTTGAAGCCGGCCACCTCGCGGTAGACCACGCGGCACTGCACCGGGTTCACCAGGCCCAGCTTCTTCTCGCGGGCGTTCGGCTGGACCGTGGTGCGGCCGCTGAAGGTCAGGTCGTAGCGCTGCTTGCCGTCATAGAACTTGACCGTGCCGCGGCAGAAGTCGGCCTGGCTGTCGGCCAGGGCGAAGCGCAGCAGGTTGGTGACCGGGTCCACGGCCTCAAGCCTCTGGGCGCGGCTGGCGGGCGGGTCGCCCATCTTGTTGTAGGCGGGGCTGGCCACCGTGACGACGTCGGCGCCGGTCCAGCGGGCCTCAACCTTCCGCGCCCGCTCCTTGACGTGGTTCTGGTGAGTGAACACGGCCGGCTTCGCCACGCCGTTGTCGATGCGGCCGCGGGCGCTGGCGCTCTGTTCGATCTTCTTGAATGCCGACAGCACGCCGTAGCTGCGCAGCTTGACGGACGAGGAATAGGTGCTGTTGTCGGCGGTCTGGGAGATGCTGATGTCCAGCACCTTGACCACGAGCCTGCCGTCATAGCCCAGGTTCATGCGGAACCTGGACGGGGCCTGGGCCTCGGCGGGAACGGCCAGGGCCACGGCGGCGGCGAGGCCGGCGGCGGCGGTGCGGAAGATCAGGCTCATGGGCGGGTGGTCCTCGAAAGCAACCCTGTCGGCCGCAGGTATAATGCGGCGCGCTTGAACCGCACATGAAGACTCTCGTTCCAGGCGGTGTTGAGGCGGGGCGGCGGCCGCGCCTCCTCTCCCTTCCTCCGCCCGAGAATGACGGCTGAAAAGGGGAATGGAGCGTGGCGCGCGCCTGAACCGAGGATCGTGAATGGCGCTCCGCGCCCTCCCCGCCCTTGGCCGCACCGCCCCCGCCATGCCAAACACGGCCCCATGAAGACCCGCCGACCCGTCGTCCTCCTCGTCCTCGCCCTGGCCATCGTCGCGAATCTCGCGGCCATCACCGTGGGCGCGAACGGGCTGCTGCGGTCGGGCCAGTGGAGCGCGACCCTGGCCGTCAACATCCTGATCCTGCTGGTTCTGGTCCCTTTCCTCATCATGGAACTGATGAAGCCGAAAGGCTGACCGGTTCGCTTGACGCGGTGGGGCCCTTCGGCCTATATCGCCGCCTCCCGCGCGGAAGAGCGATCCTCCGCGCGCACCTGTTTTTACCGCTGAAGGTTTTGCAGCCATGTCGCGTCGTTGCGAACTCACTGGGATCGGCCCGATGGTCGGCAACAACGTGAGCCACTCGAACATCAAGACCAAGCGCCGGTTCCTGCCGTCGCTGCGCGACACCGCGCTGGCCTCCGAGGCGCTCGGCCAGACCTTCCGCCTGAAGATCTCGAACGCTGCCCTGCGCACGCTCGACTTCAAGGGCGGCCTGGACGCCTACCTGGTCAAGGCGAAGGACGAGAAGCTCTCGACCCGCGCCCAGCGCATCAAGCGCCAGGTCAAGGCGAAGCTGGCGGCCAACCAACCGGCGGCGTAAGCCGCAGGGGCTATCAGGGCTAGGAAGGCCGGCGGCGACGCCGGCCTTTTTCATGTCCGCGAGGCACGACAGACGGGGCGCCTCACGACAGGTCCAGCGCCACCAGCACCGTCCGCGAGTTGAAGCCGTCGTCCGAGACGAGCCACAGCCGCAGCCGTCCGTCCGCCAGCCGCCGCGCCCCGATCCCCTCGAAATTGTCCGGCAGACCCGCCGCGGCATCCAGCCGCGCCACCTCGGCCATCGGCGGGTCGCGCTCGACCAACCGGACGGGGTCCACTGCCCAGATCGACGAAACGAAGCCCTTCGGCCGCATCTCCCGCCGCAGCACGAGCAGCCGGCCGGTGCGGGGGTCCAGGGCCATGCCGGTGACCGCCACGCCCGGCCCGGCCAGGCGCGCCTTCTCGCGGCGGCAGCGCTCGCCGAAGCCGCATCGCCACAGCCGCCCGTCCTCCGCCGCCGCCCACCAGCCGCCGTCGGGCGTCTCCGCAATGGCCTCGATCCCCCGGTTCGGCTTCATCCGGCCCGTCGGCGCGTTCGCCGGGCCGACGTAGACGCCCTGGCCGCTGTAGAGGGTTATGCGGTGCCGCCGCTCGAAACTGACCAGCACCTGGCCGTCGGGAAGAACCACCAGGCCCTCGGCGTCGCCGGTCTCCTTCTCCGCCAGCGGCAGGCCCATGCGGCCCGTCAGGCGGCGCAGCCGCCCGGCCGAGCGGCGTTCCGCGACCGCCTCCGGAAGCTCGATCAGGTCACCTACGTCGCTGACCAGGAACAGCCGCCCGTAGCCGTCGGCCTTGATATCCGAGATGTCGTGCAGGCGGTCCGTGTCGGCCGACGCGAGACTCCACGCGCCGGCGAGCGTCGCCCTGGCGTCCGGCGCCAGCCGGGCGGGCACCGTCGTCGGCGTCGCCTCGAATGCCTGCCAGTCCGCCGTCACGGCCGCCGAGGCATCCGGAGCCGGTTCCGAACACCCTGCCAGGACCAGTGCGATGAGCGCTCCCCCCAGAGCCCGCATCAGCCCGCTCGTCGCCTTTCGGCGGAATCGGACCGGGCGGCGGAAAGGAGCCCGCCCATCCGTTCGCGCTGACGCCGCGAGCCGCCGCGGGCCTGCTCGTCCTTGGGCCGCTCCTCGAACAGTTCGGCCAGTTTCTCGACCATCGCCCCGCCCAGCTGCTCCACGTCGACGATCGTCAGGGCGCGCCGGTACCAGCGGGTGACGTCGTGCCCGATGC
>DASPLM010000017.1:0-3816 GCA_035627575.1 Caulobacteraceae bacterium
ACCCGGAGCCCCATCTCGGCAAGAGATGAATGGTCGCGAGGGTTCAGTCGAACCTCCGCGTAAAGCACCAGCGCCCTTCCCGCGCCCGCGCCTGTTGGGGTCCGCGGCGAGGAGGGCGGCTTCAGGCCGCCTTGCCACCGCGCCTCCCGCGCGCCACATGAGCGGCGCACCGCGAGACCGCCATGTTCATCCAGACCGAAGCCACCCCGAACCCGAACACCCTGAAGTTCCTGCCCGGCCGCGAGGTCGCGCCGGACGGCGTGCTGGAGTTCCGCTCCATCGACGAGGCGGCCCGCTCGCCCCTGGCCGAGAGCCTGTTCCTGCTGGAGGGCGTCGAGCGCGTGCTGTTCGGGCCGGACTTCGTCGCCGTCTCCCGCGCCGAGGGCCCTTTGCAGTGGGACCAGCTGAAGGCGCCGATCCTGGCGGCCATCATGGACCACTTCGTCGCCGGAGGCCCGATCCTGCGCGAGGCCGGCGCCGAGCCCGCGTCGTCGGACGGCCACAGCGAGATCGCCTACCAGGGCGAGGCCGCCCAGATCGTCGCCGAGATCAAGGACCTGCTGGACACCCGCGTCCGCCCGGCGGTGGCCCAGGACGGCGGCGACATCCTGTTCGACCGCTACGAGCCCGACACGGGCATCCTGTGGCTGCAGATGCGCGGCGCCTGCTCGGGCTGCCCGTCGTCCTCCGCCACCCTCAAGGCCGGCGTCGAGAACATGCTGCGCCACTACGTGCCCGAGGTGACCCGGGTCGAGCAGACGCTCTGACGGAGCGGCCATGATCGTCCTCGCCCTCGACACCGCCCTCGAGACCTGTTCGGCCGCCCTGCTGGACGGCGGGACCGTGCTCGCCGCGCGGTCCGAGCCCATGGCGCGGGGTCACCAGGAGCGGCTGGCCCCGCTCGTGGCCGAACTGATGGCCGAGGCGGGCGTCGGCTTCGACGCCCTGGACCGCATCGGCGTGACCGTCGGGCCGGGGTCCTTCACGGGGCTGCGTGTGGGCCTGGCCTTCGCAAAGGGCCTGGGCGTGGCGCTGGACCGGCCGGTGGTCGGGGTCGGGACGCTCGAGGCCCTGGCGGCGGAATCCGCCGGCTTCGCCGCCGCCGTGATCGACGCCCGCCGCGACCAGGTCTACCTCCAGCCGTTCCGCGACGGCGCGGCCGCGGGGCCGCCGGAGGCCCTGGGGCTGGGCGACGCCCGGCAAAGGTTGATCGACATTGATCCGTTGGGCCCCGTCGTCCTGATCGGCTCCGGCGCGCCCCTGCTGGCGCAGGCCTTCCCTGCGGCCGAGGCGCGCGATCTCCGCGGCGTGGATCCCACGGCGCTGGCTCGCCTGGCGGCCGCGGCGGCCGAACCCGACACCGCGCCCCGGCCCATCTACCTTCGCGCGCCCGACGCCAAGCTGCCGGCCTCGGCGCTTTCGGCATGAGCACGATCCGCGTCGCCACGCCCTACGATGCCGAAGCCATGGCGGCGGTGCACGAGGAATGCTTCGAGCGCCCCTGGAGCGCGCGCGAGATCGACCGCCTGCTCGAGGACGGCTTCGGTCTGATCTACGAGGACGTGCCGGCGTTCCTGCTGGGCCGGGTCATGGCCGGCGAGGCCGAGATCCTGACCGTGGCCGTGGCCCCGTACGGGCGCCGCCAGGGCTACGGCGCGCGCCTGGTGCAGGGCGCCCAGATCGCCGCCGAGGAACTGGGCGCCGAGGTCATGTTCCTGGAGGTCGCCGCCGACAACGCCGCCGCGATCCGGCTTTACGAACACGCCGGTTTCGAACAGGTGGGTCTGCGGCCGGCCTACTATCCGCGCCAGGACGGGTCGACGGCCGACGCCCTGGTCATGCGCAAGTCGCTGGCGCCCGTCTGAGTCGCCGGTCCGGGCGGCGTACTTCGCACTTTTGCTGAAGCGCGGCGCGGCCTATCTTCCGCGCCGATGGACCGGATCGAGAAACTCTGCGCCGAGCGCGGCATGCGCATGACCGATCAGCGGCGCGTGGTGGCGCGCGTGCTGGGGGAGTCCCATGACCACCCGGACGTCGAGGAGCTGTACCGCCGCGCCTCGGCGGTGGACCCGCACATCTCGATCGCCACGGTGTACCGCACCGTGCGCCTGTTCGAGGAAGCCGGGGTGGTGGAGAAGCACGATTTCGGCGACGGCCGCTCGCGCTACGAGGAAGCCAGCGACGACCACCACGACCACCTGATCGACACCAAGACCGGCGAGGTGATCGAGTTCTACGACGAAGAGATCGAGAAGCTGAAGACCGCCATCGCGGAACGGCTCGGCTACCGCCTGATCGGCCACAAGCTGGAGCTCTACGGCGCGCCGATGGTGGAGAAGGGCTGAGGCTCCGCTTGCCGCCCTCCCTCGGGAGGGCCCGGAGACGCGCAGCGGATCCGGGGGAGGCATGTCCGGCGCGCGACGCCGTCGCCGCCGGCGGCGTGGTGCGCCGGCCGACGCCTCACCCGCTCCCCTTGCTGCGCAAGGGCTCGCGTCCTCTCCTGAAGGAGAGGAAGGTCGCGCTAGGTCCTGGACACGCCGCGCCCTGATCCTCTTGATGGAATGATGCGCCTGGTTGGAAGGCCGTCAAGGAGGTTCAGGGGGAGGACCGATCTCGTACATCTGTTTCGGCAGGCCTACGCCCCCGGCGGGGAACTCTCGGCGCCCGTCGCCTCACCGCCCCCAGCTTGCGCCTCCCCCGCCCCGCGCCCATAAACCCGGCCATGACCTCAGAGACCGCTCCGGCGCCGCTGAAGCGCCTGCACATCAAGACCTACGGCTGTCAGATGAACGTCTACGACAGCGAGCGCATGGCCGATGTCCTGCGGCCGCTGGGCTACGCCATGTCGGACAGGGCGGAAGGCGCCGACCTGGTGGTGCTGAACACCTGCCACATCCGCGAGCATGCGTCCGAGAAGGTCTATTCCGAGCTCGGCCGCCTGAAGGCGATGCGCGAGGAGAAGCTGGCGGCCGGCGAGGGGCGCATGACCATCGCCGTGGCGGGCTGCGTCGCCCAGGCCGAGGGCGAGCAGATCATGATCCGCCAGCCGGCGGTGGACCTGGTCGTCGGGCCCCAGGCCTATCACCAGTTCCCGGAACTGATCGCCAAGGTGGCCCGCAAGCGCGGCGAGCGTCTGTCGGCCGACTTCGCGCCCGAGGACAAGTTCGACGCCCTGCCGGTGGCGCGCGGCGTCGACGGGCCGGCGGCCTTCCTCACCGTGCAGGAGGGCTGCGACAAGTTCTGCACCTTCTGCGTCGTGCCCTACACCCGCGGCGCCGAGTGGTCGCGGCCCGTCGCCGCCATTGTCGCCGAGGCCGAGGAGCTGGCCTCCAAGGGTGTCCGCGAGCTCACCCTGCTCGGCCAGAACGTCAACGCCTACGACGGCGACGACGGGACGGGCGGAAAGTCGACGCTTGCCCTGCTGGCGCGACGCCTGGCCCAGGTGCCCGGCATCGCCCGCATCCGCTACACGACCAGTCACCCCAACGACATGGGCGAGGACCTGGTCGCCGCCCACGGAGAGCTGGACGCGCTGATGCCCTACCTGCACCTGCCGGTGCAGTCGGGCTCGACGAAGATCCTGCGGGCGATGAACCGCAAGCACACGGCCGAGAGCTACCTGCGCCTGATCGAGAAGATCCGCGCGGCGCGGCCCGACATGGCCATCAGCGGCGACTTCATCGTCGGCTTCCCCGGCGAGACCGATAAGGACTTCGAGGACACGCTGAGCCTCGTGCGCGAGGTGAACTATGCCCAGGCCTTCTCCTTCCGCTACTCGCGCCGGCCCGGCACCCCCGCCTCGGCCATGCCTGGCCA
>DASPLM010000018.1:0-7401 GCA_035627575.1 Caulobacteraceae bacterium
ACTATCGCCTGCCGAGGGCGGAGACCGCCGCGCTCAAGCTGCTGGGGGACGGCGTGGCCGTCCCGGTGGTCCGCGCCCTGGCCGAGCAGATCCTCGAGCCGCTGCTCACGGGCGCCGCCCGTGCCGCCGCCTGAGCCCTACTTCCGTTTCCAGGCGCCGTCGGCGGTGCGGTAGTACTCGCCGGCCGTGACCTTGGTGTTGAGCAGCTGGGTCGCCGTGGCCGCGCCGACCGCTTCCACCGGCACGTTCCGCTGGGCCGCCAGCTGGCGGTAGTAGGCGGCGCGGGCGGCGTTCATCTCGGCCACCGCGGCCTTGAGCGCAGCGTCGTCGGTGTCGGTGACGAAGCCGACGAAGCCGTCGGCCTGCTCGCCGACCACGCCGCGGTCCTTGGCCGCGTCGACGGCGGCCTTGCTGGAGGCGGACTGGGCGTGGGCCGCGCCCGCCAGCGAGAGCGCGACGAGGGCGGCGGCGCCGGCCTTGAAGAGAGTGCGTCGGATCATGGGTCCGGTCCTAGAAGATGTTCGGGTTCTGGGCGATCAGGGCGCGCACGTCCTCGTCCAGTTGCAGCCGGACGTTGGCGTCCAGCTTGGCATAGATGGTGATCGGATCGACCTGCACGCGCACCGTCGGCGTGCAGGCGGCGCCGCCGAGGGCGGCGAGGCCCAGCAGTCCGGCGGCGGCTAGTCTCGACATGGTCATGGCTGCTCCTGTGGCGGCGCGGTCTTCGTCATCTAACGTGTCCCGGTCTGAACCGGTTCTGAACGGTCGAGCTGGCGGCGGGCGCGGGTGAACGCGGCGAAGTCCTCCAGCAACTGGTCGAGGTTCAGGGTGGTGTCCAGCGTCAGGTTCACCGCCGTGTCCGACGGCAATGGCAGGTCGCGGTTCATGTAGGCCTTGCTGAGGATATCGGCGAGGGTCAGCCGGATTTCCTGGCGTTCCGGCGGGTCGTACTTGCCGCGCAGCTTGAACAGCACGCCGAGGCGCCGCTCGGGCAGGCTGTTCACCTCGGCCGACAGCACGTCGAAGGCGAGGTGCTCCAGGGCCTGGTAGGCGAACTCCTGGGCGTTGAACTGCGGCTCGGGCAGGGGGACCGGGACGCCGACCGGCTCGGCCGTCCCGCCGGCGGCCTCGGTCAGGCTTTCCAGCAGCTCCCGCTTCATGGACAGCCGGCCGGGCTGGATCGCCGCCAGCTGGCCGTTCTGGAACCGGATGCCCTCCGGGCCGAAGGTGAAGGGCAGATGGCCGCTGACCCTGGCGTCGAGCGTGACCCGATCGGCATAGCCGGAGCGCTCGACCAGCCGGCCCAGCTGGACTCCCTCGATGCGGGCCGCGCCTTCGGTGGTGCGGGCGCGGTCGAACGGCACCGTCAGGCCCTCGACCACAACCCGCCCGTCGGCGACGTCCACCGCGCCGCCGTCGACGCGCAGGGCCTCCGGCGTGACCTGGAAGGTGGCGGTCACCCGCTCGAGCGGGAGCCAGGCGTCCACCCGCTCCACCGTCGCGACCTGGCCCGGCGCGCTGGTCAGGGGCGCCAGGCTGGTCAGCTCCACCGTGGTGCGCAGGCGGCTCACCGGGCCGGCCGGGCTCTTGAAGTCGAGGCCGTCGGTGGCGAGGCGGCCGCGGCTGGTCACGCCTTCGGCCGTCCAGGCAAGCTCGCCGGTGAAGTCGGCTGCTCCGGCGACCGCCGTGCCCAGCACGCCCTCCACCAGGGGCGACAGCCGGGCGGGCTGCAGTCCGCCCTCGGCGAAGGTCAGGCCCCGCGCATCGACGCCGAGGCCCCCCGCGCCCAGGTCGCCGTTGTGGCTCAGGGTCAGGTCGGCGACCCGGTGGCCGTCGGCGCTCAGCGCCAGCGTCCCGGTCCAGTCGCCGCCGCGCGAGGAAACGTCGCCCGCCAGCCGCATCGGGTGGAACCGCCGCTCGGGCGCGGTGTCGGCCACCGTGGCGGCGGCGATCGCGGCCTCCAGGCTCAGGCCGCCGCTCCCGTTCGCTCGCACCCGGCCCGAAGCGTCGGAGATCGCCAGCTGCAGGAACGGCGCGCCGGCCTTCAGGCCCTCGACGCGGCCGGTCAAGGACCAGCCGCCGTCGGCGAAGCGCAGCAGGGGGGCCCCGGCCGGGCAAAGGCGGCCCGCCAGGTCGACCACGTCGTTCTCGCCCAGGTCCAGCCGCTCGGCCGAGGCGGCGGCGCAGCGCGAGGCGGTGAACCATCCCCCGCCGGCGCCGAGGCGCAGCACGCCGGCCGCGTCCACCGCGCCGCCGACCACCGGCCCCATGCTGATCGCCGTCTTCACCGATCCTGTGGCGCGCAGGCCGCCGGCGCCCACAGCGTAGTCGCTGACGCGCGCCGCCAGGGTCGGCAGCCCCCCGCCCGCGACCGCGAGGTCGAAGCCGGCCCCGGGGCCGAACAGGGGCTGGCCGGGGCGCGGCGTGATGGTCGCCGTTCCTCCGGAGGCAGGAACCAGGCGCACCGGCGCGCCGGCGCTGACCGTGGCTGCGCCGTCGTCCAGCGCGATGCGCAGCCCGGGCGCCGCGATGGCGAAGGCGGAGACCGCCCGTTTCAGCGCCCGCAGGGATGGATCGTCGGCGCTCCGTGCCGGGCCGAGCCCGGCATAGGCGCCGCGTCCGCCGAGGTCGCCGGTCAGGTTCACGCTGACGCGGTCGCCCGCGACCAGGTCGCCGCTGAACGCGCCGCTGAGCTGCGTCAGGACAAGGTCGCCCTGGTGCAGGCGTTCGACGCGCGCGGCGGTGCGGAACAGCGCCTGCAGGCCGCCGGGCTGGCTCGCGGCGCGCAGGTCCGACACCTCCAGGGCCGCCGCCTGCAGCCGGGCGCCGCCCGCCGCGCCCGAACGAACCGCCAGCGAGCCCGACCCGTCGCCGCTCCACAGCAGGCCGTCGGGACCGCGGTCGAGGCGCAGGCTGGCGGCGGCGAGGCGCAGCTCGACGCCTTCGGTCGCAAAGCCCTCGCCGCGCACGCTGGACGCGCGTCCTCTCAGATTGGCGGCTCCGCGCAGGCGCAGGGTGTCGATCCAGCCGCTGGAGGCGCCTTCGAAATCGATCGCCAGCACCCCGTTCCGCGCCACGGCGCCCGCCACGCGCAGCGACTCGGCGGCCAGTTCGCCGTGCAGGCGGACGTGTCCGTCGCCGCGCCTCGTCTTCATGTCGGGGTAGGGCAGGCCGCCCTCGAAGCTGAGGGCTGCGCCGGCCAGCCCCAGTCCCGGGCCCCCGAACTCCGCCAGCCGGCCGCTCCCGCTCAGCGTCAGCCGGTCGCCCACGGTGCGGGCCTTGAGCGTGGCGCTGGTCAGGGCGGCGCTGATCTCGCCCGATGTCAGCCGCGTGGCGGGCAGGCGGGCGTCCAGCCGCAACAGCTTGCCGTCGTTCACCTCGGCCTCGGCGAACAGGCGCACCAGCCCGGCCCCGGTGGTCACCCGCGCCTCGCCGTCTTCGACCAGCACCCGCGGCCCGCGCTGGTCGGGTTGCGGCGGCCGCTTGAGGAAGTCCTGGATGATCGGGTCGAGGCTGCCGAAGGTCAGCTTGCCGGCCTCGAGCCGCGCCTTCACCACCGGCCTGACCAGCCGGACCCGCGTCGGCCGCACCGCGAACCCGCCCGGGTTCCACCACCAGCCGATGGCGGTGTCGACCTCGACCCGCTCGACGATCAGGTCTGGGTCGTCGGCCGGCCCCGCCCGCAGCCGCCCCGAGAATCCGTCGAGGTCGAAGCGCTCGAAGGACAGTTCGGCCTGGACCCCGCGCCGTTCCAGCCAGCCCGTGACCGCCTGCTCCGCGATCTGGCGGCGCGTCGCGTAGCCGGTCAGCAGCACGACCAGCAGGGCCGCCAGGACGGCCAGCAGGACGACGAGCAGCAGTCGCCCCACGCTCCGGCGGCGGGGCGGAACGGGCGGTCGCGGGCCTGCCGGGGCGGGCGACTCAGCCACGGCGGAGGCGGCTCAGCTTCGTGTTGACGCAGGGCGGGCGCGGTCGGGGCGGCATCGGGGCTATTGTTACGCTGGCTGCGACGCCGTGTCTCCGCTGCAACGCCCGAACCTTTTCGCGCAAGGGGCGCGCGCACCCCCTGCCGCTCGCCCGCGACGCGAGATAGCTTCGCTTTTCGCGCAGATCCTGAACAAAAGCCTTGCGATTAAGAGGTCGTAAAGGCCATTGTCCCCACGCTGGGGACACGGGGACGCGTCCTCGGCTCGCATAGTCAGTTCGTTTAGTCCCGGGGTCTGGCCCCGGACGTGCAACGACGGGGACCGATGGCTCAGTTCGATCCACGCCGCCAACCTTTGCGTTTCGCGCCTCACCTGCTGACGGCCGTCGCGGCGCTCGCGGTGACCGCCCTGATCTGGCGCGTTTATGAACCCGCCGAGGCCGTGGAGGTTCCGCCGCTCGACCCGACCGCGGTCGCAGCCCTGGAAGCCCGCGCCTTCGTCGCCGCCGAGAGCCGCCCGGGCATGGACCTGCCCGTCAACGTGCCGGTCCGCGTGCGCGGCGGCGAATCGATCGAGCAGGCCGTGCGCCGCCTCGGCGTCTCCCAGGCCGAAGCCCAGGCCGCCACCAAGATCCTCGCCAAGGCCGGCGTCAACGGGACGGGCTCCTTCGAGGCCGCCATCGCCCGGCCGACCACCGGTCGCGGCTCGCCCCACCTCATCGGCCTGACCATGCGCACGGGCCCGGTCACCACCATGACCGTGGCGCGCACCTTCGACGGCGCGCTGCGCCTGCGCGAACTGGAAGAGAAGGTCGTCGCCGAGACCACCGTCGCCCACGGCAAGGTCAACGGCTCGCTGTTCCACTCCGCCGCGGCGCTGGGCGCCACGCGGGCGGTGACCAACCAGGTCACCAAGCTGTTCGCCCACAAGCTGGACTTCGACCGCGACATCCGCGGCGGCGACAGCTTCACCCTCGTCTTCGACCGCGACGTGGCCGAGAGCGGCCGCACCATCAAGGTCGGCGAGCTGCTCTTCGCCGAGCTGGAGTCGCGCGGCCGTCCGCAGCGCCTCTACCGCTTCGTGCGCAACGGCAAGGCCGAGTACTTCGACGAGTTCGGCAAGAACATCCGTGGCTTCCTGCTGCGCACCCCGGTCGACGGCGCGCGCATGTCGTCCAACTTCGGTTTCCGCCGCCACCCGATCCTGGGCTACCGCAAGATGCACCAGGGCATCGACTTCGCCGCCGGCTCCGGCACCCCGATCGTCGCCGCCGGCGACGGCGTGGTGGTCGAGGCCCGCCGCTGGGGCGGCTATGGCAACTGGGTCCGCATCCGTCACCAGGGCGGCTGGGAGACCGGCTACGCCCACATGTCGCGGTTCGGCAAGGGCATCCGGGCCGGCATGCGCGTCAGCCAGGGCCAGGTGATCGGCTACGTCGGCTCCACCGGCCGCTCGACCGGCCCGCACCTGCACTACGAGACCTGGTTCAAGGGCGCCCGCGTCAACCCGGTCGGCGCCCGGGTGCCCCAGGGCACCATCCTCGCCGGCGCCGAACTGGCCGCCTTCAAGGCCCAGAAGGCCAGGATCGACGCCATGGTCGAGAAGAAGAAGCGCGAACAGGCCGCCGCCAAGCTGCAGACGGCTTCCGCCGACGGCCTGCGCCTGTCCCAGCCGACGGCCCAGCAAGGCATGCAGTAGGCGTCGCCTTCTCCTCTCCCCTGGGAGAGGAGGCGAGCGGCGGCGCGAAGCGGCGACGGAGCCGGCGAGGCGTCGGCCGACCGCTGCACGACCTCCTCCTTCGACAAGCTCAGGATGAGGTCGACTGTTAGCGTTCTGTAGAAATCCTCATCCTGAGCCTGTCGAAGGGCGAGGATTTCGGCCCCACGTCGTGGGACATGACACGCCTCACCCGCTCCGTCTTCGGCTGCGCCGAAGCCGCTCGCGTCCTCTCCTGAAGGAGAGGGAACTACCTCCGCGCCGCCACGGCCTTCTGCACGAAGGACCAGACCTCCGGCGAGAACGGCATCTGCCGCGCCGTCGCCGGATCGGCCGCCGCCTCTTCGTAGACCGCCCGCACCTGGCCGCCGAGTTGCGCGTCTCCCCGGGTGAATTGACCCACCAGCGCCATCCAGCGCCGGGCCAGATCGCGCGCTTCCGGCGAGGCCGGATCGCCGTCCTTCAGCCGCTCGGCCTCGGCGATCAGCTCCGCCCACTGGCGGCCGACCCGCTCCTGGTCCTCCGCAGTCCATTCGCCCGGGTGCAGGTCCTTCACCCGCTGCGTGTCCACATGCTTTTCGACGAGGGCCTGGAATTCCGGGCCCGGCTTGTAGTCCGACATGACGCTCTCCCTTGTCAGTTCCACGAGATCGTCCGTCGGCAGCGACTCGCCCCGGGCCAGGCGGCCGCGCGCCTTGCGAACCAGGTCCAGCGCCCGGTCCACCCGGCGCTTGCGCGCCTCGAGCTCCTCCTCCTGCGCCGCCAGCAGGCGGTCCAGGTCGAGGCCGCGTCCCTGCAGCAGGGCCGCGATCTGGGCCAGCGTCAGGCCCAGGCGCTTGAGCGCCGTGACCTGGTGCAGCCGCGCCGTCTCTTCCGGCCCGTACACGCGCCAGCCCGCCGCCGTGCGCCCGGGCTGCAGCAGCCCGTGGCGTTCGTAGACGCGCAGCGCGCGCACGGTCAGGCCCAGGCGGCGGGCCGTCGCAGCGGCGGTTCGATACTCGGCGGCAGGCCCCATGAGGCGTCGCTCCCTTCGGACCCGCACGTCATCGGGCCGGACCCAGGGTACGGCGCAAGGGGGGATCAGCGAAGGATTTCGGCCGCGTCGACGACCTTCATGTCGCTCATCATGCCCAGGTAGGCGTCGAACCACGGCTTGTGGCCGGCGCCGACGATGACCAGCACCCGCCCGCCCGGCGCCTCTGCGGCGGCCTCGCGGATATTCGCCACCATGCGCAGGTTGCGCGTTTCCCATTCCGCCAGCCGCCGGCGGGCGACGTCGGGGGCAGGGCGGTCCAGCAGGAACTTCCACTGGACCTGGGCGTCCAGCTGTCCGGCCGTGTCCGAGTTCAGCTCGCGGAACATGGCCAGGGTCTCGTCCGGCGTGCGGGTGCGCTCGACCGCCGTGACCAGCCGCTGGAAGGCCGGGTCCTGGACGCGGGCCTTCACCTCCGGGCTGCCGAAGTAGGCCATGAAGTCGTCCATCCGGGCGTAGACGAGGTCGACCGCGGACTGGTCGTCGATCGGGTACAGCCGCTCGCGTCCCAGGCGGACCGCCAGCCGCGCCCCGATCAGATGGCTCTCGTTGCGCCTCGCGTCGTACTCGTCGAGCGCTGCGGCCAGGGCGGCCGACACGCCGTCGCCGGCTATGCGCTCCGACGGCGGAAGCCGCCACCACTGCACCACCGCCGAGTTCGGGTCTCCGGCGGCCGCCAGAAGCGCCGCCAGCCGCCGCCGCTCGGCCGGGGACGGCGCCTCGGGC
>DASPLM010000019.1:0-12727 GCA_035627575.1 Caulobacteraceae bacterium
ACCCGGTCGCCCAGCGGACCGTCGCCCGGGACCAGGGCGTCGACCTCGGCCAGGTAGCGGTCGTAGTAGGCGAGCGGCTTGAGATCGAGGTCGACGGCGAACAGGGCTTTCGCCTCGTCGACGAAGCGGGGCTTCAGGCCCTCGATCATGTCCAGGCGGAAGCGCACCGCGGTCAGGTGGGCGTGCAGGAAGGCCTTGCGCTGGCGCGACAGGGGGTCGAGGCGGCGCGCGTCGATGGCGGCGGTCGCGGCCAGCAGGCGGTCGGCCTCGGCCTTGAGTTCGGGAATCGAGCGCTTGTTCGCCTTTGCCTCGGCCTGCCACTCGGCCGGGCCGTAGTAGGCGTCGACGTAGCCGTCCTCGTGCTCGCCGACGCCGAGCACCAGCTTGACGTAAGCCGGGGCGATGGCGGCGAACGGGTCCGCCGCGGGGGCCGTGGCGCGGGGCGAAATGGCGCAGGCGGCGAGCCACAGGACGGCGGCGAGGACGGCGATCAGGCGCATGCGGCGGCTCCTTGGACGGCAGGCGCGAGAGCTTAGCCCATCCCGCCGCCGCGTCACCGTTTTCTGAACCGAACCACCGGGCCGCGCGTAAACAGGCGATGACCCGCCGCGCCCTGCTCGCCAGCCTCGCCGCCGGACTGACGACGGCGTGCTCGCCGCTGTCGGCCTTCGCCACCCTGGCGCCGAAGGATCCAGCCCGCCGGGCCGGGGCAGGCCTGCCCTATGGCGGCCATCCCCGCCAGCGGATGGACTTCTATCAGCCGCGGCAGGCGGCCGGACGGGCGCCGGTGCACGTCTTCTTCTACGGCGGGAACTGGAATTCCGGGCGACGGCAGGACTACGGCTGGGTCGGCCAGGCGCTGGCGGCGCAGGGCTTCCTGGCGGTCGTGCCCGATTACCGACTCGTTCCCGAAGTCCGCTACCCGGGCTTCGTGGAGGATGGGGCCGCAGCGGTGGCGGAGGCGCGCCGGCTGGCTTCGGACCTCGGCGGCGACCCGGAGCGGGTCGTCGTCAGCGGGCACTCGGCCGGGGCCTACATCGCCGCCATGGTGGCGCTGGATCCGCGCTGGCTGCAGGCGGCGGGCGCGCCGCCGGTGCGGGCCTTCGCCGGCCTGTCCGGCCCCTACGACTTCTACCCCTTCGACGTGCCGGCCTCCCGCGAGGCGTTCGCCGGCGCGCCCGATCCGGGGAGGAGCCAGCCGGTAAACCTGCCCCTGCGCAATCCGCCGCCGACCTTCCTGGCCCACGGTTCGCGCGACCAGCTCGTGGGCGTGCACAACAGCCGCAACCTGGCGCGACGGCTGGAGGCCGCCGGCGGAGAGGTGGATTTCAAGCTGTACGAAGGCCTCGATCACAAGGACACGGTGCTGGCCCTGTCGCGGCCCTTCCGGGGCAAGGCGAGCCTGCTCGGCGACATGACGCGCTTCCTTAAGGCCCATTTGGACTGAGGCCGTCTCGCAATCGTCGCGTGGCTCCGCTACTAGCTGACCATGACAGAGCAGAACGAAATCGAGACCCTGACCGCAACCCAGGCCGTCGACCGGCTGGAGCAGGTCTACGCCGAGGCTGTCGGCGCGCTGCGCGACGCCCTGAAGGCCTTCCTCCACGACGGAACCAAGCCCGACCTGATGGCGCGGGCCAACGGCGTGTTCGGCTATCCCGAACTCAAGCTGATCTGGCGGGCCGAGACCCCGCCGCCGCGGCTGAACCGCGCCTACGCGCGCCTGTCGACCGCCGGCACCTACACCACCACGGTGACCAAGCCCGCCTTCCAGCGCGAGTACCTGCTGGAGCAGCTGTCACTGCTGGAGCGGGACTACGGCGCCGTGTTCCAGGTCGGCCCGTCGTCCCAGGAGATCCCCTTCCCCTACGTGCTCGACGGGGCCGAGAACGTCGACCTGGACGGCGCCATCAGCAGCGAGATCGCCCGCTGGTTCCCGACCACCGAACTGGCCTACATCGGCGACGAGGCGGCCGACGGCCTGTGGATCCCGGGTCCCGACGGCGCCCGTCCGCTGGCCCTGTTCGACGGCCTGCGCACCGACTTCTCCCTGGCGCGGCTGAAGCACTACACCGGCGCCCCGGCCGAGCACGTGCAGCAGTACATCCTGTTCACCAACTACCACCGCTACGTCGACGAGTTCGTCCGCTGGGCCTGCGCCCAGCTGCGGGATCCGGACAGCCCGTACACGGCGCTTTCCGGCGCCGGCGGCGTGGTGGTCACGGCCGAGACCGCCGATCCCGAGCGCGCGGTGCTGGAGGGCGCCTGGCGGCGCCATCAGATGCCGGCCTGGCACCTGATGGCGCCGGGCAACCTGGGCGTGACCCTGGTGAACATCGGCGTGGGGCCCTCCAACGCCAAGACCATCACCGACCACCTGGCGGTGCTGCGGCCCCAGGCCTGGCTGATGATCGGCCACTGCGGCGGACTGCGTCCCAGCCAGATCATCGGCGACTACGTGCTGGCCCACGCCTACCTGCGCGACGACCACGTCATGGACGACATCCTGCCGACCGAGATCCCGATCCCGCCGATCGCGGAGGTGCAGGTGGCCATGCAGCGCGCCGCCGAGATCGTCACGGGCGAGGAGCCGGACAGCCTGAAGCGCCGCCTGCGGACCGGCACGGTGGTGACCACCGACGACCGCAACTGGGAGCTCCGCTACAGCCTGAGCGCCCTGCGCTTCTCCCAGTCCCGCGCCGTCGCGATCGACATGGAATCGGCCACCATCGCCGCCCAGGGCTACCGCTTCCGCGTTCCCTACGGGACGCTGTTGTGCGTGTCCGACAAGCCGCTGCACGGCGAGATCAAGCTGCCGGGCCAGGCCAACAAGTTCTACGAGCGGGCCATCAGCGAGCACATCCAGATCGGCATCGCCACCGTGGACGTGCTGCGCCAGGCCGGCTCGCGGCTGCATTCGCGCAAGCTGCGGGCCTTCGACGAGCCGCCATTCCGGTGAGACCGGTTGCATGCATGCGTTATGATATCAGCTGTATTCAGGTCAGATTTTCTTACAGCTGACGTTTTGTATCAGTATTACGACACGCAGCGGGCAATCGCTGCGAGCAAAGTGTCGTAATATTGACCGGTTTTAGACTACGCCGTTACGCCTTCTCCTGAGGGCGCGCGCTCGCTGTGCGCGTCGAGCTCAGGAGGATAGATTGAAAACCCAGACCGTCCGTCAGCGCCTGTTGGCGTCGACCATGATCGGCGGCGCGGCCTTGCTGGCCGTGTCGGCGTCGCCCGCCTTCGCCCAGGAGGACAGCACCGAGGTCGAGGCCGTCGTGGTCACCGGCTCGCGCATCGTCCGCCAGGACTTCGAGGCCATCAGCCCGGTCACGACCGTGGGCTCCGAACAGCTGGAGCTGACCGCCACCCTGACGGTGGAGTCGCTGCTGAACGAACTGCCCCAGATCGTTCCCGGCAACACCCGTACGTCCAACAACGCCGGCGGCGAGGATTTCGCCACCATCGACCTGCGCGGGCTGGGTCCCAACCGCACCCTGGTGCTGGTCAACGGCGAGCGCGTGCCCGCCTCGTCGACCACGGGCGTGGTCGACCTGAACACCATTCCCGCCTCGCTCATCGACCGCATCGAGGTCGTGACCGGCGGCGCCTCGGCCGTGTACGGCTCGGACGCCATCTCGGGCGTGGTCAACTTCATCCTGAAGGACGACTACGAGGGCGCGGAGCTGACGGCCACCTACGGCTCGTCCTTCGAGGGCCATGCGCCGGAGTTCGAACTGAACGGTCTGCTCGGCGGCAACTTCGCCAGCGGCCGCGGCAACATCACCGCCTACGCCGCCTACTACAACCGCGAGAAGGCCTCCCAGGCCGACTTCGCCTTCTCCCGCGTCTCGGCGGCGGCCTGCTACGACGCCAATGGCCGGTTCTTCGTCTGCGACACGGCCGCGGAAGCGGCGGACGCCATCAACAACGGGGGCGGCGTGGCCCTCAACGGCGGCTCGGCGACGCCGCCCTGGGGCCTGATCACCAACAATCCGAACAACGCGTTCAGCGTCGGCCTGTCGGCCAACCCCCTGACCACGGCCCAGTTCGGCAGCTACGACCACGACTGCAACCCGGCCACGCCGAACGTGGCCTACGGCGATGCGGGGGTGTCGCGGAACCTGTCGTTCAACGACGCCGGCGCGCTCGAGCCGCTGAACGGCGCCGGCGCCTGCGGCGTGCCGGACCGGGCGGCCGGTTCGTCCCGCTACAGCTTCGCGCCGGACAACTACCTGATCGCCCCGGCCGAGCGCTTCAACCTGACGACCACGGCCACCTACGACATCACCGACACCCTGCGGGCCAAGGTGATGCTGAGCTACACCAACTCCGCCCAGGAGGTGCAGCTCGCCGCCACCCCCGCCGTCGGCCTGTCCGTCACCCTGACCCCGGCCACCAGCGCCCTGATCGCCGCGGAGCACCCCGACCTTTGGGCGGCCCTGCAGTCGCGCCCGAACCCCACGGCGAACTTCACGATCGACCGTCGCTTCAACGAGGTGGGCACCCGCAACGGCTTCCTGGAGAACAACTCCTTCGCCATGCTGGCCACCCTCGACGGCCAGTTCAACGACAACTGGAACTGGTCGCTGACCGGCAGCTACGGCTCGAACCGCTTCGACAGCCGCGGCATCAACAGCGTGAACCGCACCGCCCTGCAGCAGGGGCTCGCGGGCTGTCAGACGCCGGCCGGCGCGCCGCTCGGCGCCGCCGCCCTTCCGGGCTGCGTGCCGATCGACATCTACGGTCCGGGCACCCTGGACGAGGCGATGGTGAACTTCATCTCGGTGAACACCTTCGCCGCGACCAATATCGACGAGAGCCGCGTCGCCGGCTTCGTCCGCGGCGACCTGTTCGAGCTTCCGGCCGGTCCGATCGCCACCGTGTTCGGCTTCGAGTACCGCGAAACGACGGCCGAGTTCACCGTCGACAACGAGCAGCGCACCGGCAACATCTACGGCTTCAACGCCATCCAGGACGTCTCCGGTTCGATCCAGGTCTCGGAGCTCTACGGCGAGGTGTCGATCCCGATCTTCAAGGACGCGCCCTTCGCCGACTACTTCGGCCTCGAGGCCGGCTATCGCCTGTCGGACTACTCGTCGGTGGGCGAGGTCGAGACGTGGAAGGTCGGCGGCGAATGGGCGCCCGTCGACTGGCTGCGGTTCCGGGCGGTCTACAACGAGGCCACCCGCGCGCCCTCCGTCATCGAGCTGTTCCAGAACGGCGACCAGGGCTTCGCGGCCTTCCAGGATCCCTGCCGCTTCAACAACCCGGGCATGACCGCGGCGCTGCAGGCCTTCTGTATCGCCCAGGGCGTCCCGGGCGGCCTGATGCCGACCTTCACGGCGACCAACGCCCAGGTCGAGGCCTTCGCCTTCGGCAACCCGAACCTGCGGCCGGAAACGGCGTCGACCTTCACCGGCGGCTTCGTGCTCCAGCCCGACTGGTTCCCGGTCGGCGCCCTGCGCGTCTCGGTGGACTACTACGACATCGAGATCGAGGACGCCGTCACCACCCTCGGCGCGGCCTTCTTCATCGCCCAGTGCTACAACGGCCTCGGCGCCACCCCGGCCTCGGCGGCGGCGTGCGGCCGGGTGGTGCGCGATCCGGTCTCGGGCCAGATCGACTTCGTCAACACCACCATCACCAACCTGGGCACCACCTCGACCCAGGGCTGGGACATCCAGGCGGAGTGGACGATCAATCTCGAGGACACCTTCCTGCCCATCCCGGGCCGGCTGCGCGTCAACGAGCTGCTCAGCCTGATCAACGACTACAAGATCAACGGCGTGGACTACAGCGGCTACACCTTCGCCGCTGTCGGCTCGGCCCTGCCCGAGTGGAAGTCGACCCTGTCGATGTACTACTCGCTGGGCGACTGGACCGCGTTTGCGCGCTGGGCCTACACGCCGGAAATGCTCAGCGCCAACTTCGGCAACGCCCAGCCGGCGGCGAGCTATGTCGACGCCTCCGTCCGCTGGAACGTCACCGACAACTTCCAGCTCACCGGCTTCATCGGCGACGTGTTCGACGAGGGCGCGCCGCAGACGACCGAAGGCCTGTTCCGCCAGGCCAACACCGACGTGCAGGTCTACCGACCCCTCGGGCGGACCTTCTCGGTGTCGGCGAAACTTCGCTTCTAGTTCCCCGGGCGAAGTACGGACGGCAAGGGCGGCGGGTCACACCCGCCGCCCTTTTCGTTGGTGCAGGGGATTCTTCGCCCACAGGCGAAGGGTTCGGCCGCCGCGAACATCCCGCCGCCTGACCTCATGGCGGACCTCGGACGGCAATGCTATCCAGGAGGTTCAGGTCGGCGACCGTTCTCAAGAACGGCTTCCTCACCCGTCCCGTCATCCCAAGGCTTGTCCTTGGGATCCAGGCGCCGGCTGAGGCTCAACGCACGGCGCGTCCCGACACACACCCCCGCCGTCATTCTCGGGCGGGAGGGAGCGGAGCGACCGGAGACCCGAGAACCCAGCCAGCGCGACGCTGGTTGCCGGCGTTGAACCGCAGCGTTGAGGTTGGAGCTGCTGGGTCCCCGGGTCTGCGGCTCGCTGACGCTCCCCTGCGCCCGGGAATGGCGGCGAGAAATTGAAGAAAGACCAGCCTTCACAGCCGTTGAAGCGGGCGCTGCCCCGCTCCCCGACCCTCTCGGCGGAATGTTTGCCCGCGGTGCGGGCCGTCGCAAGGCCGACGGGCGCCTACCTCGGCTGGACCCGGCTGACCTGAATGCCGTCGGAGCGGCAGTGATACGGGCATATCTCTACCGGCCCGCAGACCTGAGCAGGCCGGTGACGCATGCGTCCCGACCGTGCAGACGGTGCAGTCGATCCCAGACGGTAGTGTTGGCGGCTATCACGGGCGTGCAGTGCTCTGTGTCGCCAGCGGCATGGGTTTCCCGCCCGATCTCTGCGCCCCTCAGCCCGCCCGTTACCCCTGCGCGGCCGGCCGCACGCCCAGCTTCTGCTTCAGGTCCGCCACGTAGGACCGCCCCACCGGCACCTCGGCGCCCGAGGCCAGGCGCAGCGCCGTCATCCCCCACGAGCGGGGGCGGAGCGCCTTGATGGCCCTGGGGCTGACCATGGCCGAGCGGTGCACGCGCCAGAACTCGGCCGGCGCCAGTCGGTCGGCCAGGCTCTGCAGGGATCCCCGGATCAGGTGACTCTGGCCGCCCGTGTGGATGCGCACGTAGTCGCGCTCGGCCTCGAGCCACTCGATGGTGTCGATGGCGACCGGGGTGCGGCCGCGGCCCTCCGTGATCCACAGCGCCCCGGGCGCCGGCGGCGCCTCGGCGCCCGCCACCGCGCCCTCGTCGCGCAGCGACTTCAGCAGGGCCTGCAGTTCCTGGGCGCGCTCGCCGGCCGAGGAGTCCTCCAGCCGCTTGCGCGCCCGTTCGATCGCCTCGTGCACACGCGGGAAGCGGACGGGCTTGAGCAGGAAGTCGACGGCCGCCAGTTCGAAGGCGTCCACGGCGAAATTGGCGAAGGCGGTGACGAAGATGATCGCCGGCGCATAGTCCTCTCCGAGCGACTGGGCCAGTTCCAGCCCGTCGAGCGACGGCATCTTGATGTCCAGCAGCACGACGTCCGGCCGCAGCCGGCGGATCATCTCCAGGCCCGAGGCCCCGTCCTCCGCCACGCCGACCACCTCGACGCCGGGCGCATCGACGAGCGCCAGCTGGAGCCGCCGGGCGGCGGGCGGTTCGTCCTCGACGATGACAAGGCTAAGCGGCCGCATCCATCGCTCCCCTGCTGCTGCCGACCGGCACGGTGATCACGACCTCGTAGCCGCCCCCCGGGCGCGGTCCGTGGCGGAAGGTGGCGGCCGCCCCGAAGGCGAGCTCCAGCCGCCGGCGGACGTTCTCCAGGCCGACGCCGAGGCCGGGTTTCGGTCCGGTGGGCTGGCCGTCGTCGCGCACGGAGATCACGGCGTTGGCGTGCTCCAGGCGGGCGGTCAGTTCGATGGTCACCGGCTTGCTGGAGGCCGAGACGGCGTACTTCACCGCGTTCTCGACCAGCGGCTGGAGGATCAGGCTGGGCAGCAGGGCGTCGCTCACTTCTGGCGCGACCTCCACCACGAAGGTGACGCGGTCGCCGAACCGCGCGCGCTCGATGTTCAGATAGTCTTCCTGGGCCGCCACCTCCTCGCGCAGGGGCACCATTTCGTCGGGCGAGCGGGCCAGGGAGTAGCGCAGGAACTCGGACAGGGAGAGCAGGGTCTCCTCGGCCTTGTCGACCTTCTTCTCCAGCACGAAGCTGGAGAGGGTGTTCAGCGTGTTGAACAGGAAATGCGGATTGATCTGGTAGCGCAGCATCCGGTTCTGCGCATCCGCGGCCAGGGCCTGGGCCTCCAGCATGCGCAGCTCGTTGGCGCGCGAGCGCTCGTTGTAGACCAGCGCCAGGAAGCCGAAGCACCAGCTGAGGAAGACCCACAGGTAGGTCTGGGCGCCGAGCAGGAGGCTGATCCGTTCCTCTTCCGGCGTCATCCGCTGCTCCGGCGGATAGGTGATGAAGAGGTCGTACATGTGCATGGACACGAAGTTGTAGAGCAGGGCCCCGAGCAGCGAGCCGGCCGCGCCGAAGGCCAGCAACTGCCAGGGCCGTCGATGCAGTTGGGACCTGAGGGCGAAATAGAGGACCCCGCAGAGGAAGGCCCCGAAGGCGCAGTTGATCACCCGGGGCAGCAGCTGGTCCTCGAACGGGACGGGGACCAGCACCGAGCGCAGGGTGTAGATTCCGTAGACCACCGCCCAGAACGCCAGGGTCATGACGAGCGCAGGCCGCGGCGCGAGCGGTCCGGTGGAACCGCGCGTCGGCGAAGTCTTCATCGCAGTCCTCCCGCCCTTCCTGCGTCGAGCGACCATAAACCGCCGTCGAACGTCACGCGCGGTCGCCCGCAGCGAATGTCGGCCGTTCGCAGCAGCACCGGCTGCGCCCGCGCAAGCATTGGTCCAACCTTCGCCGCAAGCAACACGACGGTCCATGCAACGAAGCCGGGGCCGTTAGAAGAAGAAAGTGAGCGCGAGATGAGACTGCGAGCGGAAATCGTCATCGAGATCGAGGCCCCGGACTTCGTCGTGGCGGCCGAGCACCAGCGCCGGGTCGAGGTGCTGCACGAGGCGGTGCGCCAGGCCTATCCCCAGGCCAGCATGCTGCTGCGCGAGCGCAAGGAGCGGGCGGCGGCCCGGCAGGTCCAGGCGGCGCGGCCGATCCTGCACCAGACCGGCCGCCTGCACGCCTACGCGGACTGATCCCATGCGCCGCCGCAACACCATCCTGGCCGGCCTGGAGCTGTTCCGCTCCCGGACGCCCGACCTCTGGATCAACAACATCGTGACCTTCCTCTACGTCTGCGAGAACGAAGGCCTCAACATCAAGGAACTGGCGCAGGTGTCGCGCCTGTCCGAGGCCACGGCGTCGCGCAGCATCCGCTCCTTCGCCGCCCCCGGGTCGCCCACGGCGCTCAAGCCGGCGCTGGGCCTCGTCGAACTGGTGGAGAATCCCGACGACGGACGCGGACGCCTGATCTTCCTGACCGAGGCCGGCCGGGCCCTGGCGGCCGAACTGGACGGGCTGATCAAGCAGGTGCGCACCATCGATGCGGCCGATCCCGCGGCCCTCGGACGCGAGGCCGCCTAAAGCGCTTTACATCACAAAGTAAGTGTGGGATGCTTCCGGCCATGGAGAACCGGAGGCTCCTGCCATGACCGACGACCAGATCCAGAGCGTCAAGGACGACATCGCCTTCATGCGGGCCCTCGCCGCGGAGGGCCAGAAGACGCCCATGCTCGGCGGCGCCATCATGGTGGCGGCGGGGCTCATCTTCGGTCTCGCCAGCATCGCCCACTGGGCGCTCGTCGTGGGCGTCCTTCGCCTCGACCCCACGTGGGGCGAAGCGGCCGTCTGGCTCCCGGCAGGGGTGCTGTTCGCCATCGTGCTGACCGTCGTCATCCGCCGCACCGAGCGCAAGCCCGGCGCCCGTTCGCCGACGAACACCGCCACGGGCGCGGCCTGGATGGGGGTCGGCATCGCCATCTTCGTCATGTTCCTGTCCTACGCGGCCGCGGCCTGGCAGCTGCGCAGCGAGGACGTCCTGGCGACCTTCCCCTCGGTTATCTTCGCCCTGTACGGAGCCGGCTGGGCCGTGGCCTCGGCCATGACCGGCAAGCGCTGGCTGTGGTTCATTGCCCTCGGCTCCTGGGCCATGGCGCCCGTGCTCGGCTACCTGGCCGGCCAGCCGTGGATGTACCTGGTCTACGGCGGCGCGCTGATCCTGCTGATGTCCCTCCCGGGTCTGGTGCTGTTGCGGGCCGAGCCGGCGGAGACCGTGTGAGCGTATGAGCGAGGCCATGGACGGGTTCGACATCGAGGCCATCGACGAGGTCATCCACGGGCGAATCCGCCTGGGCGTGATGGCCTACCTTTCCTCGGCCGGGACGGCGGACTTCAACGAGCTGAAGGCGCGGCTGCAGGCCACCGACGGGAACCTGTCGGTGCACCTGCGCAAGCTGGAGGACGCGGGCTATGTCGAGGTCGAGAAGAGCTTCGTCGGCCGCAAGCCGCTCACCCGCGTCAGCCTCAGCGAGGCAGGCCGAGCCGCCTTCGTGAAGTACCTGGACGCCATGCAGAAGCTGGTCGCCGGCGCGGGCTAGCCAAGCTCGCCATCGGCGGCGGCCGCCGCTATCTGTAGCCCATGGCCAGCCGCATCCACACCTTCGAAGCGATCGACAACGTCCGCGACTACGGCGACTACGACACCGCCGCCGGACGGCGCCTGTGCAGCGGTCGGCTGCTGCGCTCCGCCCACCACGCGCGGGCCACCGACGCCGACCTGCAGAAGCTGGTGGACCTGGGCGTCGCCGTCGTCGTCGATCTGCGCCATCCGTCCGAGCGCGTCCACCAGCCTTCGCGCCGCCATCCCGCATGGGCCGGCTTGGTGATCGAGAGCGACATCCAGAACGACGAGAACGGCGAGCCGCCGCACATCACCTTCCTGAAGACCACCGACCTCAGCGACGCCAGCGTCACCGACTACATGACCGCCACCTACCGCCGGCTTCCGTTCGAGCCGCGGCACCTGGACCTGTTCTCGCGCTACTTCCAGGCCCTGGCGGATACGGACGGCACGGTGCTGATCCACTGTGCGGCGGGCAAGGACCGCACCGGCCTGCTGGCGGCCCTGACCCATCGTGTCGCTGGGGTCGCCGAGTCCGACATCGTCGAGGACTACCTGCTCACCAACACCGCCGTGGACATGGCCGCCAGGGCGCCGGCCATCGCCGAGCAGATCGAACGAAACTTCGGCCGCAAGGCGACGCCTGCGGCGGTGCAGGCCTTCCTCGGCGTCCGGCCCGAGTTCCTGGAGGCGGCCTTCGGCGAGATCGAGGCGCGGTACGGGTCGCTGGACGCCTATCTGGAACAGGCGCTGGGGCTGGACCCGGCCGCCCGGGATCGGGTCGCCATGCGGTTGCTCGGCGAGGACTGATCGCACGCCCCGCCGCTCCCCCGCCGCCCGTCCTGGGCGCCGACGAAGCCATGTTCCTGTGCGCCATGCATGACCGCGGGGTCCTGTTCCAACGCGTCATGTCGACATTGAAATCGTTGAATGTTTCACGTGAAACACGTCAGGACCGGTCGTGTCGCGCGTCTCCGCAGTGGCCACGCCCCGCAGCGGGGTCTAGTCATCGCGCGTGACCGTCGCCGCCACCCGCATTGACCCGCACGACCTCGCCTGGCGCGAGCCGGCCGAGGTCGCCCTGGCGCTGGCCGGCCGGGAGGGGGCCGTCGCCTTCCTGTCCGACGGCGGGGCGCAGGGGCGGTGGTCCTACGTCGCCTGCGAGCCTGACCGGGTCGAGCGGCTGGAGCCGGACGATCCCCGCGACGGCCTTGACCTCCTGCGCGACCTGCTGGGGCCCCGGCGGCCGCCGCTTGCCGGGGGCGCTCCGTTTCAGGGCGGGGTGGTCGGCCTGGCGGCCTACGAGTTCGGGGCGCGGCTCGAGCCGCTGGACCTGCCGCGGGACCCTGACTGGCCCGACCTCGTGCTGGCGCGCTACCCGACCGTGCTGGCCTTCGACCATGCCGCCCGCGCGGTGCATGTCGCCGGCGATCCGGATCAGGCCCGCTCGTGGCTGCAGACACCCGCCCGCCCGCGCGCGACAGGCGTCCTCGCCGAATCCTTCGAGGCGGAGCGGCCGGGCGAGGCCTACGAGGCCGCCGTGGCCGACGTCGTGGGCCGTATCGAGGCCGGCGAGATCTTCCAGGCCAACATCGCCCGCGCCTGGGCCGGCCGGCTGGCGGAGGGCGCAAACCCCGGCGATGTGTTGGCGCGGCTCGCCGCGGCCAGTCCGGCTCCGTTCGCCGCTGCGCTGCGACTGCCCGGCCTGGCCGTGATCTCCAACTCGCCCGAACGCTTCCTCCGTCTCGAAGCGGGTCCCGACGGACGTTTCGGGGTGGAGGCGCGGCCCATCAAGGGCACCCGCCCTCGCGGGGCGACGGCGACCGCGGACGCCGCGCTGGCCGCCGAACTCCTGGCCAGCGAGAAGGACCGGGCCGAGAACCTGATGATCGTGGACCTGATGCGCAACGACCTGTCGCGCGTCTGCGAGCGGGTCGAGGCGCCCGAGCTGTTCCGGGCCGAGGCCTACGCCAACGTGCACCACCTGGTCTCGACGGTGACGGGCGCGCTCGCGCCGGGCCGGGACGCCGCCGACCTGCTGCGCGCC
>DASPLM010000020.1:0-4407 GCA_035627575.1 Caulobacteraceae bacterium
CCCTTCTGCACCGTCTGGACGATGCGGCGGTAGTCGTCGATCGGCACGCCGGTCTCGCTGGCGAGCGCGGCGATGTCGCCGCGGATCTGGCCGATGCCGCCTTCTTCCTTCTCGGCGAACTTGGTCCAGCGCACGCCCATGTCCTTGACCGTCTCGGTCCAGGCCGGGTTCAGTTCCGAGCCGAAGTAGGCCTTGAGGAACTCGGGGCGCGAGATGCCGTAGCTGTCGGCGAGGCGCAGCAGGCGGCCTTCGAGGCCCACCAGCTTCTTGTTGATGGCGTACAGCTGGTCGACCAGCGCCTCGATGCGGGCGTTGTTCAGCTTCAGCGTCTTCAGCTTGGCGGTGATGGAGGCGGCGGCGGCCTCGTAGGCCTCGCGGTCCTTCTTCGACAGGTCCTCGCCCTTGAGGCGGGCGTTGACCAGCTTCTCCTGCAGCTTGCGGAAGGGCTCGAACTCGGCGGCGATGGAGTCCAGCGTGGCCATGACGCCTTCGCGCAGCTCGCCTTCCATCGCGCTGACGGAGGGCCCGGCGCCGTCGTCGAAGTCGTCGTCGCCTTCTTCCTCGCCTTCCGGCTTGGCCTCGGCGCCCGGAGCAGGGGCGGCTTCTTCCTCGGCCTCTTCCTCGCCCTCGGCGCCAGCGACGGGCGGAGCGCCCGGCTCGCCCGGCGCGGGGGCGCCGTTGAGCTGCTGATAGGTGCCTTCCAGGTCGATCACTTCGCGCAGCAGGATGCGGCCGGTGCCCAGCTCCTCGCGCCACACCATGATGGCCTCGAAGGTGAGCGCGCTTTCGCACAGCCCACGGATCATGGTGTCGCGGCCGGCCTCGATGCGCTTGGCGATGGCGATCTCGCCCTCGCGGCTCAGCAGTTCGACCGAGCCCATTTCGCGCAGGTACATGCGCACGGGGTCGTCGGTGCGGTCGTAGGCGGGCTTGGACTCGGCCTCGGTGGTGACCGAAGTCTCCTCGCGGACGGTCACCTCGCTGCCTTCCGGCGCATCCTCGTCGGCCTCGACCACGTTGACGCCCATTTCGGCCAGCATGGCCAGGGTGTCTTCGATCTGCTCGGACGTGAATTCCTCGGAAGGCAGGACCTTGTTCAGCTCGTCCATGGTGACGTAGCCGCGGGCCTTGGCCTGTTTGATGAACTTCTTTACGCCGGCGTCGGTCAGGTCGAGCAGGGGGCCGTCGGTCTGGGCCTCGGCCTCTTGCGTTTCCACCTGGTTGCTCATTCGTCTCTCCGCCCGCCGGCTGGCTTAACCATACCGTACGGAATGCAAGACACGCGCCGCGTCACACCTATGACGCCGCGGGGGTCCAAATCGTTCCCAGTTTGATCGCGCGCTTCAGCGCGTCACGCTCGGCTTTCAAACGCATGAAGGCCTCGGCGTCGAATACCGTTCCGGCTTCCGACTTGGCGGAATCCAGAGCGATCTCAAGCGCCGCCAACCGCGTCAGAACCTCGAACGCCTGCGACCAGCTGACTCGGGCGTCGGCGAGCGTCATGTCCGTGGAGAGGAATGGCGCGCCCGATTTCAGGGCGGCCCGTTCGATCTCGCGTAGAGACGCGCCGAGTCCAGCGTGCGCCAGATGGCGTTTGAGGGCCTCGGAGTCAAGGGAATCAGCTTCGAGTCTGAGCCTTATGATCTCGCGCGCGACCGCGTCCAGCGCCGGATCGCCGAAGCCGTGGACCTGGATCGCCTCCAGGTGGTCGTCCAGCCGGACCGGGTCGTCGATGGCGCCCTGCACCACCGCGGCCGCGATCGGGTCGAGCGATCCGGCCAGCTGGGCGGCGGCGGCCTTGCCCTCGGCGGTGGACCCGAGCGGCGCCCGCAGGCCGCCCTTGCGCCAGGGCGCGCGGTCCCGCTGCATAGGGGATTGCTGGGGAAACAGCTGGTCGAAACCCTCCAGAAGCTGGCGGCGGTATTGCTCGGCCAGGTCCTTGTCGCCGACGGCGTTGGCGGCCTGGCGCAGGCGCTGCTTCATGCCGGCGCGGCGCTCGGGCGTGTCCAGCGGCTCGAGCTCGCGCTCCTTCTGGAACAGCACCTCGACGAAGGGCCGGGTCTGCGACAGCAGGTCGCGGAGCACCAGAGGCCCTTTTTCGCGCAGCACGTCGTCGGGATCCTGGCCGCCGCTCAGCAGGCAGAAGCGGAACGAACGGCCGGGCTTCAGCAGCGGCAGGGCGCGGTCGATGGCCCGGTAGGCCGCACGCAGGCCCGCCTTGTCGCCGTCGAAACAGAGCACCGGCTCGGGATCGAGCCGCCACAGCAGCTCCATCTGCTCCTCGGTCAGCGCCGTGCCCATGGGCGCGACGGCCGGGATGCTGGCGCGCTGGCAGGCGATCACGTCCATGTAGCCCTCGACCACGACGATCGAGGCGTCGTCGGCGGCGGCGCTGCGCAGGCGGCGCGCCTCGGGCAGGCCGTAGACCAGCCGCCCCTTGTGGAAGAGCTCGGTCTCGGGCCCGTTCAGGTACTTGGCCCGCTCGTCGGGGTTCATGGCCCGGCCGCCGAACGAGACCACCCGGCCGCGATTGTCGAGGATCGGGAACATGATCCGCTCTCGGAAGCGGTCGTAGGGCTGGCCTCCCCCCTCCGGCGCGATCAGCAGGCCCGCGTCGACCAGGTCCGAGGTCCTGGCGCCGCGCTGGGCCAGGGCGTCCTTGAGGCCCGTCCGCCCCGCCGGCGCATAGCCGAGGCCGAAGCGCTCCCACTGGTCTTCGGGCAGGCCGCGTTTCTCGAGGTAGGCGCGGGCCTCCTTGCCGGGGGGCCGGCGCAGGTTGGCGGCGAACCATTTGGCGGCGAGATCCAGCCAGTCCTGCAGTCCCTGCTGCTTCTGCGCCCGCTCGGCCGCCTGGGGATCCGCCGCCGGCATCTGCATGCCCGCCTCGCTCGCCAGGCGTTCCACCGCCTCGGGAAAGCTCAGCCGCTCCACCTCCTGCAGGAAGCTGATCAGGTCGCCGTGCTTGCCCGAGGAGAAGTCGTGCCAGAACCCCTTGTCGTCATTGACGAAGAAGGACGGCGACTTCTCCTTGGTGAAGGGGGACAGGCCGGCGTACTCGCGCCCCTGGCGCTTCAGCTTCACGGTCTTGCCGATCACGTCCGACAGGCGGACGCGCGACTTGATCTCCTCCAGGAACCGTTCGTCGAAGCGCATGGCCTGTCTTAGCCGTGGTTCGCCCGGCGAGCGAGCATCCCTGACGCCGCGCCCGTCCACGGGACCGCCGAATTTGAAGCGGCGCCGCACCTTCACAGGTTCGTGAACGAGCCGGCTCGCGTTAACCCTCTGTAAACTCTGATTAACGCGGAGACCCGAAAAACTGTGCCTTTTCAGGACAGCTTTGCCGTCGAGAACGCCGCGCTTAACCCTTTATTAAGGTTAAGGGCAAGTTTACGCCAGACAACCCACTCAAATTCCAGACAAATTTGAAACGCAATCCGGAACTATCAACAGCGGCTGTGGATTATCCCGATCACGACGGACAGGACGGTCCGTCGGCATCATTGAAGGGGCGTGGACGGCGCCCGAACCGGAGCAGAAACGACCCAAGGCCATGTTCATCTCGATCCTGCGTCCCGCTGTAGAACCTGTCGGCCCCGACGCCTACGCCACGCCGGGCTCGCCGCACGTTCCCGAAGACTGCCCCCGCGCCCTGCACGCGCGCCTGCTGGCCAACGCCGCCGCGCGTCGCCTGCGCGCCGTCGAGCGCCGCCAGGCCCACCGGGACGAGGACTACGACTACTGGCTGCACGCCGCGCCGGTGGCGGTCGAGCGCGCCGCCGAGCTCCGCTGCGGCGGCCGCCTCCCCCGCCTGCCCTAGCCGCCGACCTCTTCCAGCCATGCGGGGACCTCGGCGATGGACGCCAGCTCCCGGTAGCGGGGATGGTCCTGGGGCGCCGCCTCCGCCTCATGGTCCCACACCAGGGGATAGGGAACGTATGCCGCGAACGAGCCCGCCTCCAGCGCCGGCAGGATGTCCGAGCGCATGGCGTTGCCGACCATGGCGGCCTGGGCAGGTCCGGTCCCGTGGCGGGCGAAGACCCGCTCGTAGCAGGCGCGGTCTTTCTCGCTGACGATCTCTATGGCGGCGAACAGTTCGCCCAGCCCCGACGCCGCCACCTTCCGCTCCTGGTCGAACAGGTCGCCCTTGGTGACCAGGATGATGCGGTATTTCTCGGCCGTGGCCGCCAGCGCCTCGTCGACGCCGGGCAGGGTCTCGACCGGATGCGCCAGCATCTCGCGGCCGGCCGCCAGGATCTCGCGGATCACATGGGACGGGGCCTCGCCCTCGCACAGCTCCATCGCCGTCTCGATCAGCGACAGGGTGAAGCCCTTCACGCCGTAGCCGTAGAGCCGCAGGTTTCGCTTCTCGGTCGCCGCCAGCCGCGCCTTCAGGTCCTCGGGGTCGGC
>DASPLM010000021.1:0-3604 GCA_035627575.1 Caulobacteraceae bacterium
CCGATCGTCGAGCTGGAGCAGTCCGAGTGCGCCGAGGGCGACCGGCCCTGGTATCCCGAGCGCGTGCCGCTGATGCAGGCCGCCGTGCGCCGGCGGCTGGACGACCTGGCGCAGCGCCTGTGCGAGGCCGAGTGGCTGGACGGCGGGTTCAGCGCCGGCGACCTGATGATGGTGATGGTGCTGCGCCGGCTGGAGGGGAGCGGGATCGTGGAGGACTATCCCAATCTCGCCGCCTACGTCGCCCGGGGAGAGGCGCGGCCGGCCTACCGGCGGGCGTTCGAGGCGCAGCGGGCGGTGTTCGCGGCGGCGAAGGGCGGCTGACGCGCTGCCCTCCGCGCCGGATCAGGCGGCCTCGGCCTTCGCCTTGCGCGCCACCGAGATGCAGTAGGCCACCGTCACCAGCACCCCGCCCGCGACCGCGCCGCAGCCGACGATCAGGGCGACGGAGCGGGGCGCGAACGCCCACAGGCCGGCGTAGACGAGGCCGCTCAGGACCATGGCCCAGCCGCCGACCCGGTTGACCTGGCGGGCGTAGGCGCTGGGGACGAAGGCCTTGGGCATGCGGTTGCCGTACCAGACCAGCATCAGGCCGGTCGCGCCCAGCACCAGGCGGGTGACCGTGTCCTCGTCGAGGTAGCCCAGCTGGAGGCCAAGCGTGGCGCCCAGGGCCACGGCGATCAGGAGGCCGGCGCAGATGAGGCTGGGGATCAGGTCGTTCTTCATGGGGCAGGCTCCTCGATGGGATCGGATTTGGGGTCGGACCTGGGCTGGGGCTGGGGCTGGGGCGGCTCCGCGCCCAGGCCGAATGAATGCACGAAGCCCAGCAGCGCTTCCTCGAGCACCGACAGCTTCAGGTGGTAGATGACCGACTTGCCGGCCTTCTCGGTGTGGACCAGGTCGGCCTCCTTCAGCACCGCGAAGTGCGCCGACATGGTCGGCTTGGAGACGTCGAACTGGTCGGCCAGCTCGCCCGCGCTCATCGGCCCCTGGCGGAGCAGCTGCAGCACCCGGCGGCGGGTGGGATCGGAAAGGGCCTTGAAGACCTGGCTCATGATGTGACGATTAGCTAATCGTCGAAACGTGGTCAAGCCGGCGGGTCAGGCCGGCAGGGAGCGGCGCTTGGCCGCGCGGGCCAAGGCGGCCTTGGCGGCTAGCAGCAGGGGCGCGGCGAAGACGAAGAGGAAGGCGAGGGCGAAGAAGGCCGCGTCGAAGGCGATCACGGTGGCCTGGCCGGCGACGGTGCGGGCCAGGAGGCCCTCGGCCGCGGCGGCTGCGGCGGCGGGGTCGAGGCCCTCCGCCCTGAGCGCGCCGGCGACGGCGGCCAGCCGGTCGCGGCCGTCGCCGAGGTTCGCGGTCAGGTTTGCGCCGAGCACGGCCCGGTTGGCCGCGGCGCCGCGCTCGATCATGGTCTGCAGGGCGGCCACGCCGACCAGGCCGCCGACCTGCCGCGCGATGTCGAAGATGGCGATGCCGAACGCCATGTGCGCCGGCTGCAGCCGCCCGAAGGCCATGATGGTCAGGGCCAGGAACAGGAAGCCGAGGCCCAGCGCCCGCAGGGACAGGGCCAGGCCCATGTCCGCCGCCCCGCTGTCGAGCGACGCGCCCGACAGCATCAGCAGGGCGACCAGCACCAGGAGGACTCCGACCGGCACGTGGGCCAGCACCGGGACGCCGAACCGCTGGGTCAGCCAGGCGGCGGCGAGCAGGCCGGCGATGAACGGCCCGGCGCCGGGAAGCAGCAGCTGGCCCGCCGCGAGCGGGGTGAAGCCGAGCACGTTCACCGCGAAGGCCGGGATGATGAAGGCGCTGCCGAACAGCGAGGCGCCGGCGACGATGCTGACCAGGAAGGCGAAGGGGAAGGGCTCGGTCGCGAACGGGCCGGCCTGGATCAGGGCCGCTTCGCCGGCGCGGCGCTGCCACAGGAGGAAGGCGCCGAAGGCCCCCACGGCGATGACGGCGCCGACGCCGATGCGCCCGGCCTCGAACCAGTCCCACCGGCTGCCCTGGCTCAGCACATAGGCTGCCGCGACGGCGGCGACGCCCAGCAGGCCGAACCCGGGCCAGTCGAACGGCCGCGGCGCGGCGGGCGCGGGCGTCTCGCGGTCGCCCGTCAGCACCAGCCCCGCGCCCGCCAGCGATATCGGCAGGACGGCGAGGAGGACGGCGGCCCAGGACTGGCCGTCGATGATCCAGCCTTGCAGCGCAGGCGCCAGGGTCGCCGGCGCCACCACCGCCCCGACCGCGAACACGGCCTGGAGCAGGGGTTGGGACGGCCGCGGGAAGGCCAGGAAGACCAGGGCCTGGGCGCTGACCAGGACGGCCCCGCCGGCCAGGCCCTGGAGCGCCCGCAACGGAACGAGCAGCGCCAGGTCGGGCGTGAGGGCCGCGAGCGCGGAGGCCGCTCCGAGGGCCAGGGTGGCCGCCGCCACCGCCCGCGCCGGCGGCATCCGCGTCAGCAGCCAGGGGGCGACGGCGAAGCCGAGGATCTTGGCGGCGGTGTAGCCGATGTCGAGCCAGGCGAACTCGTCGGGCGTGGCGGCGGCGTCGCCCATCATGTCGGCGCGGCCGAGCGCCAGCAGGGAGCCGGCGACGGCCTCCGCGAAGGCGGCCAGCACCACTCCCGTCAGCAGCGCAAGCGCGGCGGCGACCTGCCGGCCTTCGCCCGCGGCGCCGGCGGGGAGGGCGGGGGCGGTCGTCACCGGCGGACGCGCTCGAGCTTCACCCGCGCCGACAGGCCGGGGACGACGCGGTCGAGCTGCGGGTGGGGCTGGAGCCGTATCTTCACCGGCACGCGCTGCACCACCCGCACGAAGTTGCCGGTGGCGTTGTCCGAGGGCAGCAGGGCGAAGGCCGAGCCGCTGCCGGGCGCAAGGCTGTCGACCACGCCCTCGAACTCGACGCCGTCGTAGCCGTCGATGCGGACGCGGGCCTTCTGGCCGGGGCGGATGTGCTTGAGCTGGGTTTCCTTGAAGTTGGCGACGATCCACACGTCGCGCACGGGCACGATGTCCAGCAGGGACGCGCCGGGGACCACAAGGCGGCCCACGCGCACCTGGCGGTCGCCGACCACGCCGGAGACAGGCGCCCGAACCACCGTATTCTCCAGGTCGATCTCGGCAAGGTCCCGGGCCGCGACCGCCTGTTCCAGGGCGGCGGCTGCGGCCTGACGTTGTCCGGCGAGGAGGCTTATCCGCTGTTGCTGCGCTTCCCGAGCCGCGAGCGCCCCGGCGGCGCCGGCCTCGGCGCGCGAGCGGGCGGCGTTGCTTTCGTCCAGCTGGGCGCGGCTGATGAACTGGCTGCGGATCAGGGCGCGGCGGCGATCGTTCGCCTTCGCGGCCAGGTCCAGGTCGGCCAGGGCGATGCGGCGCTGGGCCTCGGCCTGGCGCACCAGGGTGTGCTGCAGGTCGATCTCTTCGGCGGCGTTGACCAGCCGCGCCTCGGCGGCTGCGACGTTGGCCTCGGCCTGGGCGAGGCGGGCGCGGGCGACCTCGAGGTCGGCCTGGTAGGTGCGAGGGTCGATCCGGAAGAGGAGGTCCCCCTCGGTGATGTGAGCGCCCTCTTCGAAGGCCCGCTCCATCAGGAATCCCGCGACGCGGGCACGGAT
>DASPLM010000022.1:0-7933 GCA_035627575.1 Caulobacteraceae bacterium
AGTCCTCGACTTCGCAGTCCCAGCCGTCGCGCCACACGCCCTCGGCGTCCGGCGACGCGCCGACCAGCATCTCCACCCGGCTTCGGTAGTCGCCCTCCTCCTCGCCGGTCAGGTTCATGTAGGCGAACACCGGCTTGCCCAGCCCCGAGGCGAAGCCGGCGGCGAAGGCGGTGGAGGCGTCGGCGCCGGGGCCGCGCCAGGGCGTCAGGTTGGCGACGAGCGCGTCGGCGCCGCGGATGCGCGAGGCGGTCTCGGCATAGACCTCGCGCGCCATGATCTCGGAGGCCTCCGCGTCGGCGGCCGCGACGCCCATGGCGGTGACCGGGCGGAACCCGGCCGCCTCGCACAACGCTCGCCGGCGCAGGTCGTGGGCCCGCGCGTCGGGGAACCAGATGTCCGGGCCGGCCAGGTAGACGGAGGAGAGGCGACGCATGGGTCCTATCTAGGCGCCTTCGCGGTCGGCCGAAAGCGCGCTACGCCTTCGTCGTGGACCTGATCGCGGCGATCATCGGAGGCCTGGCCATGGCGGCGGCGAACACCTGCCCGGTGGAGCTGGTCGTGCTGGGCACGGCCCAGGACGGGGGCGCGCCGCAGATCGGCCACGACGCCGACCCGGCCTGGGCCGATCCGTCGCTGCGGCGCACGGCGACCTCTCTCGGCGTAGTGGACCGGGCGAGCGGCAAGCGCTGGCTGTTCGACGCCACGCCGGACCTGCGCGAGCAGCTGCACCGCTTCGACCAGGTGGCCCCCGCGCCCGATCCGAACCACGGTCTGGACGGCGTGTTCCTGACCCACGCCCACATGGGCCACTACACCGGCCTGATGTTCTTCGGCCACGAGTCCATGGGGGCGAAGGCGCTGCCGGTCTGGGCCATGCCGCGGATGGCGGACTACCTCACCACCAACGGCCCGTGGAGCCAGCTGGTCCGCTACGGGAACATCGCGCTCAAGCCGCTGGCGGACCGCCGGCCCGTGGACCTCGGCGCCATCGCCGTGACGCCCCTGCTCGTGCCGCACCGGCAGGAGTTCTCCGAGGTGGTGGGCTTCCGCATCCAGGGGCCGAACCGCTCGGCCCTGTTCATTCCCGACATCGACAGCTGGGAGCAGTGGGACGCGGCCGGGGTGCGCATCGAGGAGGAGATCGCGAAGGTCGACGTCGCCTGGCTCGACGCCACCTTCTACGCCCAGGGCGAGCTGCCCGGCCGCGACATGAGCAAGGTGCCCCACCCGCTCGTCACCCACTCCATGACCCGCTTCGCCGCCCTCCCGGCCGCCGAGCGATCGAAGGTTCGCTTCATCCACCTGAACCACACCAACCCCGCGCGTTTCCCGGACAGCGAAGCGCGCCGGGCGGTCGAGGCGGCGGGCTTCCGGGTGGCGGAGGAGATGGAGCGTCTTTGCCTGTGATTTCTCCCTCTCCCTTGCGGAGAGGGAGGTCCCAGCGTGCCGGAGCGAAGCGCAGGCCCACGCTGGAGGGAGAGGGTTCTCGCCGCCGTCGCTGACGCCCCTCTTCCTCCCGCACAAGGACCTCCGCGCTGCGCGCTCCGGTGTGCGGGGCCCTCCTTCTCCGCGAGGGAGAAGGAGGAGGTCTCAGACTCCCTACGCCTTGCGCGCGATGTTCTTGAGCAGTTCCCCCGTCGCCTCGATCGGGTGCTTCCCCAGCTTCGCACGATGGGCGTGCAGCTCACTGAACCCGTTGTCGAAATCGGCCATCAGGCGCTTCACGAAGCTGCCGTCCCGCACGTCCGCCAGCACCCCGTCCATGGCCGTCACCGACGGCTCCCCCAGCACCCGCGGTCCGGTGAGGTAGGCGCCGTACTCGGCGGTGTTGGAGATCTTGGCGAAGGCGCCGGCGATGCCGCGCTCGACCATCAGGTCGACCACCAGCTTCAGTTCGTAGAAGGTCTCGAACCAGGCCACCTCGGGCGGATAGCCGGCGTTGACCAGGGTCTCGAAACCCTTGTGCACCAGCTCCATCGTCCCGCCGCACAGCACCACCTGCTCGGCGAACAGGTCGCTCTCGCACTCGTCCTTGAAGGTGGTCTCGAGGATGCCCTTGCGGCCGCAGCCGAGGTTGGCGGCGAAGGACAGGGCCGTCTGCAGCGCGGTCCCGCTCCGGTCCTGGTGCACGCCGACGAGGCAGAACACCCCCTCGCCGCGCAGGTACAGCTCGCGGATGCGCGGGCCGATGCCCTTGGGCGAGCACAGCACCACGTCCAGGTCCCCGCGCGGCTCGACCAGGCCGAAGTTGACCGACAGGCCGTGGGCGAAGACCAGGGTCGCGCCCGGCTGCAGGAACGGCCCGATCTCGTCGCGGTAGAGGTCACGGTGGGCCTCGTCCGAGGTCAGCAGGGCCACGACATCGCCCCAGGCCGCGGCTTCGCGCACCGGCATGACCGTGAACTCGCACTCCCGCGCCGCCTGGGCCGAGGGCCCCTCGCGCACGCCGATGACGATGTCCTCGACCCCGTTGTCGCGCAGGTTCAGCGCCTGGGTCCGCCCCTGGCTGCCGAAGCCGATGACGGCGACGCGGCGGCCGCGCAGCAGCGAAAGGTCGGCGTCTTGCTCGTAGTAGACGTTCAGGGGCTGGGTCATGCCCCGGCTATCGGTCGGGGCGGCGCGGGGGTCAAGCCGGCCCTACTCCGTCGCCTGCCACAGCGGCGCGACCACCTCCGCCACCCGGCCGTAGGCGTGGCAGGCGTGGAAGGAGGCGTGGCGGCGGCCGCCGGCGCTGATCTCCACCACCGCGTCCGCGCCGTCCATGCACATGGCCTCGCCGCCGTCGGTCGTGGGCGTCATGCGGTCGAAGTAGGTCGGCTCGCGATAGAGGCACTGGTCGGCGACGAGCGCCGTCAGCCGCCGGGCTTCGGCTTCGGTGAGGGTCCCACGCGACAGCCGCGGCGCCTCGGCCGGCTGGTCCTTGCCGGGCTGGCGCGCCATGTCGGTGACCTTCTCCACGTCCCACCCGCCCGCGGCGTTGCGCGTCGCTGTGATGCCGGTGCGGCCGGGCAGCATGCCGCCCCAGGACAGGACGCGGACGGTGTCGCCGGCGACCGGCCCATCCGGCAGGCCCGCCGCCGAGCGAAGCTGCGCGTAGTCGGCCCGTGCACGGCTCACGGCCTCGTCGAGCGCCCGGGGATTGGCCGGGACGCGGGCGTAGTCGATGCCGTCGTCCTCCAGCGGGGCGCAGGGTCCTGCTCCCGCGCCGCTGCCCAGCGGAGCGGCCACGCCCGGCGACGCGCACCCGGCCAGGGGAGCCAGGGCGATGGCGCTGGCGGCGGTCCATGCCAATATCCGGCCCATGAGCGACTCTCCTTCACCGTCCGACGTGGTCACCTTCTGGCGCGAAGCGGGGCCCGGCAAGTGGTTCGCCCGCGACGCCGCCTTCGACGCCGAGATCAAGGCCCGCTTCGAAGGCCTTCATATGGCGGCCGCGCGCCGCGAGCTGGACGGCTGGATGGCCGAGGCCGAGGGCGCCCTGGCGCTGATGATCCTGCTCGACCAGTTCCCGCGCAACATGTACCGCGCCTGCGCCCACGCCTTCGCTTCCGATCCGCTGGCGAGATTCCTGGCCAGGCGCGCCATCGACGCCGGGTTCGACCAGCAGGTCGACCCGCAGATGCGCTACTTCTTCTACCTCCCGTTCGAACACTCCGAACATCTCGGCGACCAGGAACTGGCGGTCGAGCTCACCGCCCACGACGCCGAGCAGCAGAAGTGGGCGGTGATCCACCGGGACATCATCCAGCGCTTCGGCCGCTTCCCGCACCGCAATCCTTGCCTCGGACGCCAGACCACGCCGGACGAGCAGGCCTTCCTCGACGGCGGCGGCTTCGCGGGTTGAGCGAACGGTGGTCGAATTGCTCGCCTTTGGCCATAATTCCGGCTAAGGTTTGCAGTCTACGAGCGCGCTCCAAACATCGAGAATCCCCTCACATGAAGAAGACCATCGCTTCGGTCGCGGCTCTCGCGACCGTCCTCGGCGCGGCCCAGTCGGCGACCGCCCAGCAGAACAACCGCCCCTCGCGCGTGCAGCGCAACCAGAACCAGGCCGTGGCCCAGATCCCGACCTGCACCAAGAGCCTGGGCACCCTGTCCATCGTCGACGGCGACGAGGATTCGGGCTGGCGCCAGCGCAACCTGGCCCCGCCGCAGAAGCTGCTGAAGGTCATGGTCCAGCGCTCCGGCTGCTTCACCCTGGTGGACCGCGGCGCGGGCATGAACGCGGCCCAGGCCGAGCGCGACCTCGCCGGCCAGGGCGACCTGCAGCGCGGCTCCAACATGGGCCGCGGCCAGATTCGCGCGGCCGACTACGTGCTGGTGGCCGAGGTTGCGGCGCAGGACTCCGACGCCAGCGGCGGCAATGCCGCGGCGGCGCTGGGCGGCCTGATCGGCGGCCGCGTCGGCGGCGTGGTGGGCGGCATCCGCACCCAGCGCCTCGAGGCCAACACGGTCCTGTCGCTGACCAGCGTGCGCACCTCCGAGACCATGGCGGTCGTCGAAGGCTACGCCACCAAGACCGACGTGGGCTGGGGCGGCGGCGCCGGCCTGGGCAGCTGGTCCGGGTTCGGCGGCGTCGTCGGCGGCGGCTACGAGGACACGGAGATCGGCCGCATCGTCACCCAGGCCTTCATCGACGCCTACTCGCAGCTGGTGGTCCAGCTGGGCGGCGGCACGGCCATCGCCGGCGGCGGCGCCGAGGCGCCCGGCCGCTCCTTCACCGTGGCCAGCGCCACCGTCCTGAGGGCTACGCCCAACGACAAGGGCAGCGTCGTCCGCGCCCTGCCCGCCGGCCTGACCCTGTTCCCGACCGGCAAGAAGGACGGCATGTGGTGGGAAGTCGTCGATGACAACGACAACACCGGCTGGGTCCGCAACGACAAGCTCGAAGCCGCCAAGTAGGCGGACGTCCATCTCAGGACATGGAAAACCCGGCGGATCGCTCCGCCGGGTTTTTTCGTGGTTCGAGAAGAGGCGGCCGGGCGGGTCTCCCCGCCCGGCCGCTCGCGACTTAGCCGCGGAACAGCGACATGATCGACTGCGGCGCCTGGTTGGCGATGGAGAGCGCCTGGATGCCCAGTTGCTGCTTCGTCTGCAGCGCCTGGAGGCGAGCGCTTTCCTTGGCCAGATCGGCGTCGACGAGATTGCCAACGCCGGCCTCGAGGGTGTCCGACAGCTTGGAGATGAACGTGGCGTGCATCTCCAGGGCCTTGGACTTGGTGCCGAGGCGCGTCAGCGCCGAACTCACGTTCGTCGCCGAGGTCTCGACCGTGCCCGAGAGGGTCAGGGCCTGGGTCGCCGTGTTGAAGGAGGCCGTGGCGGCGAGGGTCACGATGGACCCGCCGAGCGCCATGATCTCCGCCTGCACGGTCAGCTTGGAGGTCCCATCCGCGTTGGCCAGGGGCGCGATCGCCGAGGCGCCGGTGTTCAGCAGGTTCTTGCCGTTGAACTCGGCGTTGCTGACGATCTTGCCGATCTGGTCGCGGAGGGCCTTGAAGTCCTCGTTCAGCGCCGCCCGGGCCGTCGCGTCGAGCGATTGGTCCGAAGCGGCGAGCGCCTTCTCCTTCATCTGATTCAGCAGATCCGAAACCGTCTCGCCGGCGGAAACCGCAACGTCCACGATCGAGGTGCCGCGGTCGAGCGATTGGCGAACGGCTCCCAGCGACGAGATCTCGGCGCGCTGTGACTGGGCGATGGCCCAGATGGCGCCGTTGTCCTTGGCGCTGGCAACCTTCTTACCGGTGTTGATGCGGTTCTGGGTCTGCGCGAGCTCCGTATTCGTCGCGTTGAGGTTCTGGAGCGCAACGAGCGCGCCAACGTTGGTGTTCACCGAATTGTTCAACATCGGTCGGTCCTTCCATTCTGGTCGGTATGTGCTGGCCGCTTTTGCGGCTGAGCGGTTTCTGCTCGGACACGCACGACGCAAGACACGGGCCACCGGCCGATGCGCTGAAAGGCTTGATACACAAGGGTTTCAGTGGTCGAACGGACTCGACGAACGAGGCCCGGGACGACGTTGCCGGGCGCAGGCGGAATCCTTTGCCGCGTGAGTCCGGGCGCGGACGCCCTCGCGGCGCCGGAACAGGCTTGTCATGCCGGAAAGCGTGCAGCGCTTATCCCGGACCTCGTTCAGGAGGAACCGCGGGGCGCTTCACGCGCCACAGTCCGCTGGAGATCCCGGCCCGCGGCTGCGCCGCGTCCGGGATGACAGCCGTGTGTGCTGAAGTCAGGCCGCTTCCGACGCGCCGGCCAGGCCCTGCATGATGATGCGGTTCACGTCGACCAGGGCGTCGATGTCCTCGCCCTCGCGCATCACCTGGGAGGTGTACTTCGCCACCCAGATCGACAGCGAGATGATCTGGGCGCGGGCCGCGTCGGGCATCTTGTTGGACGGATCGGCGCAGTCGGTCGCCAGCGCCGACCACAGCCGGCGGTTCCAGTCGAGCGCATCGATGCGGGTCTTCAGGTCCGTCTTGTCGGCCTTGGCCGCATCCATGAGGGCGCGGGTGACCTGGCCGAACAGGCGGTATTCGGCGTCGCGCGGATTCTCAGCCGACCGCGCGACGTTCTGGTAGGCCCTTAGCGACATCCCCCAACCTCTCGTCTTCGTACTCAATCAGTTTCCGGCAGAGCATGAGGGCCTTGTAGTACTCGCGGCCCATCACGTGCTTCGAGACGCCGACGCAGTCGGCCAGCACCTCGGGATTGCGGATGACGCCCATGAACTCGCCCATGCGCACGACGAACTCGTCGTAGTAGCGGGCGGCCTGGCCCTCATCGAGGTACATCATCATCACGGGGAAGTAGACCCGGCGCGCCGGAGTCGTGACGTCCTCGCTCTGCATGATGTCCTTTTCGCGCAGGACCGAGGCCCTGTTCTGGAGGACGAGCACGCCGCGGCGATCCCCGTTCTGGACGACCGCGCCGTTGAGAACGAACTTCTCACCGGGCTTCAGCGACAATTTCAGCGCCATGTCAGCATCCCCCTTCCGCCTAGCTTCTGTGGGCTCAAGGAACGCTAAACGGGCATGGTTAACGGGAGCTTGCGACCCCTCCGCAATGGTTAGCGCGCCCTTAAGGAATGCGGCGCGACCCTGACCGGCGAGTTCCCCGCCCAATCCCTTTGCCTGCTGGTGTTTTCGATGGCCCAAGCCGCCCCTCCGCAAGGACAGCCGACCCCGCCCGAAGGCGTCGAAGCCCTGGGCGCCGAGCCTGCGCGCCTGCGGCCAAATGCCCCGGTGGCCGGCGACTCGGCCTCCCCCGCGGCCATCGGCCGGCTGAAGGAGGCGATGGCCGACCTTAAGCAGCAGGCCGCCCTCCCGCTGCTGAACCAGGCCATCGAGGCGGTGCGCGCCGACGACTGGCAGGGCGGCGGCGACCTCGCGATCAGGGCGCTGGAGATCGACGAGCGCAACGGCGTCGGCTGGTGGGTGCTGGCCATCTGCCGCGAGAAGGCCGGCGATGTGAGGACGGCGCTCAGTTGCTACGAGACGGCGCTGAAGCTGCTGCCCGACCATGCGGAGATCGCCAACGACCTGGGTCGCCTGGCCTACATGCTCGGGATGAAGGAGGTGGCCGAGAAGCTGTTCGCCCACTTCCTCGTCCGCTTCCCCGGCCACGTCGAGGGGACCAACAACCTGGCCTGCGCCCTGCGCGACCAGGAGCGCTTCGACGAGGCGGTCGAGCTCATGCGGCCGGTGATCTATGCCGAGCCCGAGGCGTCCCTGCTGTGGAACACGCTCGGCACCGTGCTGAACGAACAGGGCGAGATCGCCCAGTCGGTCACCTTCTACGACGAGGCCCTGCGGCTGGAGCCGGGGTTCTCCAAGGCGCGCTACAACCGCTCCAACGCCCGCCTGTCGCTGGGCGACGCGGCCGGCGCGCTTGAGGACGTGGACGCGGCTATCGCGCAGACCGTGCTCGGCAGCGAGCT
>DASPLM010000023.1:0-19363 GCA_035627575.1 Caulobacteraceae bacterium
GATCGCCAGCGCCGACCTCGCCATCCCGGTGCGGGCCATGTTCGACGAGGACCTGGACCAGGTCCTGACCGGCGAGCGCGACCGCGCCCTCGCCGCCGCCCATGGCTTCAAGGCCCAGGCCGGGCGGCTGGTGCTGGTGAACGGTGCGGACGGCGCGCTGGAGAGCGTCTGGTTCGGCCTCGGCAAGGCTGCCAACGCCGACGCCCTCGCCTTCCGCGGCCTGTCCGCGCGACTGCCCGACGGGGACTACCGGATCGAGCTCAGCCGGCCGGGCCTCGCGGCCGACCAGATCGCGCTGGCCTGGGCGCTGGGGACCTATGTCTTCGACCGCTACAAGGCCCGCGAGGACCGGCCGCGCCCCCGGCTGGTCGTCGGCGAGGGGACCGACCTGGAGCGCGCCATCCGGCTGGAGCGGGCCTGCTTCCTCGCCCGCGAGATGGTCGACACGCCAGCGTCGGACATGGGTCCGCTGCAGATCGAGACCATCGCCCGCGAGATCGCCGCCGGCCACGGCGCCCGCATCAGCGTGACGACCGGCGACGCGCTGCTGGAGGCGAACTACCCGGCCGTTCATGCCGTGGGCCGCGCCGCCCATCCGGCGCGGGCTCCGCGCCTGATCGAGATCGCCTGGAACGAGGAGCGCACGGACCTGCCGCTGCTGGCTCTTGTCGGCAAGGGGGTGGTGTTCGACTCCGGCGGCCTGGACATCAAGCCGGCGTCCGGCATGCGCAACATGAAGAAGGACATGGGCGGCGCTGCCCACGCCCTGGCGCTGGCGCGGCTGGTGATGCAGGCGGGGCTGGCGGTGCGGCTGGTGGTGGTGGTGCCTGCGGTGGAGAACGCCATCTCCGGCGACGCCTTCCGCCCCGGCGACATCCTCCGCACCCGCAAGGGCCTGACCATTGAGGTCGGCAATACCGACGCGGAGGGCCGGGTGATCCTGTCCGACGCCCTGGCCCGGGCGGGCGAGCACGCGCCGGACCTGACCATCGACTTCGCCACCTTGACCGGCGCGGCGCGGGTGGCGCTCGGACCCGAGCTGCCGCCGCTCTATACCGACGACGACGTCCTCGCCGAGGAGATCCTGGCGGCCGGCCGCGAGGTGTCGGACCCGGTGTGGCGCATGCCCCTGTGGCGCGGTTACCGAGAGGCGGTGGAGAGCGAGATTGCCGACCTGCGCAACGACTCCGCCGACTGGGCCCAGGCCGGCTCGGTCACGGCCGCCCTGTTCCTGCAGCGCTTCGCACCGACGACCGGGGCGTGGGTCCACTTCGACATCTTCGCCTGGAACCCGCGCGGCCGGCCCGGCTGGCGCGCCGGGGCGGAGGCCCAGGCGATCCGGGCCGTGTTTTCCACACTGGAGCGCCGATACGGCCCGGCTCGTTAACGCGATTTTCGCTCCCGGCGCCCAGGATATCCCCACAATCCGCCCAAGCCCGAGCGTCTCTTGACCGAGTTCGATCCCCGCACGACGGCCGCCCGTCCCGACCTCGCCGCCGAGGCGCTGGAGGGCGTGGTGCGCGCGCAGCGCTACGTCCGTCCGCGGCCGATGCAGTGCGTCGCGCCGGCGGCGGCGATCCGCCGGGAACCCGGACCTGGGGCGGAACAGACGGACCAGATCATCTTCGGCGAGGCCTTCGAGGTGCTGGAGCAGAGCGGCGACTGGGCCTGGGGCCAGGCGCGGCGCGACGGCTACGTCGGCTGGGTCGAGGCCGCGGCGCTGGCCGGGCCGGTGCTGGCGCCCACCCACCGCGTGGCGGCGTTGCGCACCTACGCCTTCCCTGAGCCGGACATCAAGTCGACGCCGACCCTGCTGCTGACCCAGAACGCCCTGGTCACGGCGGAGGGCCGCGACGGCCGCTTCGTTCGCATCGCCCGCGGCGGCTGGGTGGTCGAGAGCCAGCTCGCCGACTTCCTCGAGTTCGAAACCGACCATGTCGCGGTGGCCGAGCGCTACCTCGGCGCGCCCTACCAGTGGGGCGGGCGCGAGAGCGTGGGCCTGGACTGCTCTGGCCTGGTGCAGCAGGCGCTCTACGCCTGCGGTCGCGCGTGCCCGCGCGACGCGGACATGCAGGCGACCAGCCTCGGCCGCGCGATCGACGCCAGCGAGGCCGGCCGCGGCGACCTGGTGTTCTGGAAGGACCATGTCGGCCTGCTGGTCGACGCCGAGCGCATCGTCCACGCCAACGGCTGGAACATGGCCGTCACCATCGACGCCCTTGCGGCGGTGACCGCCCGCGCCGGCGACCCGGTGGCCTACCGCCGCCCCTGAGCCTCGGCGGCGTCCCGGATCTTCCGCTCGCGGCGCGCGGTGGACAGCACCTCGTAGATCGTCTTCAGCACCGCCAGCAGCAGGATGGCCGAGGCCGGCGCGCCGGTCTCCGCCAGCAGGAAGGCGCCGCCCAGGATGGTCACGTGCAGCACGACGACACGGCCGTACGGCGCCGCCATCTGGCTCTGCGGGTCGGTGTAGCGCCAGGCCCCCTCGCGCATCCAGAGGAACAGGTCGAGCGCGTGCAGGGCGGCGATCGCCACGACGGCCCAGGCGAAATCGAGCCGCGTCGCCCAGGCTGACCTGAACACGTCGGCGGGATCGGCGCCGCCGAAGACCCCTCCGCCCACCAGCACCGTGAAGACCAGGTGGACGAGGCAGAACATGCCGTAGTGCATGAGGAAGAAGGGGATGACGCCCGCGGCCAAGGCGGTTCCGTTCGGCTTCCCCCGCGCCGCCGCGGCCATCTTCGCAACGTTGGCGGCTCCGACGACGACGTTCTCGATCCAGTAGAGCAGCAGCAGGGCCAGCGGGCTCCAGCCCAGCCAGAGCACGCCGCCTGCGGGCACCAGGTTGAGCAGGAGCACGACGAAAACCGGCGGGCTCGTCAAGAGCCCGCCGATCGCGGTGGTCAACAGAATGATCAGGCGGTCCACGACTGATCTGCGCGGACCGTCGGCGGCCTTACTTCTTGGCCGGCGGAGTGTCGCCGCTCGGCGGCTGGGTCGGGCGAGCGGTCTCGACCGTGCTGGTGTTCTGGGTGGTCGGCGCCGCGGCCGGGCCCGACAGCGGAGCCTGGCCGGCCGCGCCGCCGCCCTGGGCGGTCGCTGTCGGCGCCTGGTCGGAACCGGCGGCCGGAGCCTCGACCGTGCCGGCGGCGCCCGCAGGAGTCGCGGCGGCGGCCGGCTGACGGGCCGGATCGGACGGCGGGATCGGATAGCCCGAAGAGCCCTGGCTGCGCAGCCAGGCGATCAGGTTGACGCGGTCTTCCTGCTTCTTGAGGCCGGCGAAGGACATCTTGGTGCCCGGCACGTCCTTGGCGGGAGCGGCCAGGAACTCGTCGAGCGCGTCGTAGCTCCAGTTCGGCGCCTCGGCCCGATGGCCGACCATGGCTTCCGAGAAGGCGAAGCCGGGGGCGCCGGCCACCTGGCGGCCGACCACGCCCTGCAGGGCCGGGCCGATTCCGTTGGCGTCGAGCTTGTGGCACGAGGCGCACTTCTTGAACTGGGCCTCGCCCGCGGCGAGATCGGCCACCGGCAGCAGCGTGCCCCAGTCCGGCGGGAGCGCCGGGCCGGCGTCGCCGCCCTCGGTCGTCTCCTCGGCCACCTCGATCGCGTAGCCCATTTTCTCGGGCTTCTCGGTGTGGAAGAGGCTTTCGGAAACGATGCCCAGGCCCAGGATGACGAGCGCCGTCGCCAGGCCCGCGCCGAGGATCTTGTTGGTCTCGAGGTTGCCGCTCATGCCGTGTTCGTAGGTCCTGGAAGTCCGGATTCTTGCGCCCGGGTCTCTTACACGCTACCGCCGCCCGCGCAACAGACTACAGAGCGTCCGTGAACCCGATCGTCGTCATTCCCGCCCGCATGGCGGCCACCCGCCTTCCCGGCAAGCCGCTGGCGGACATCGGCGGCGTGCCGATGATCGTGCGCGCCCTGCGACAGGCCCAGGCGGCGGACGCCGGACCGGTGGCGGTGGCGGCCGGCGATCCCGAGATCGTCGAGGCGGTGCAGGCCGCCGGCGGCCTGGCCGTGCTGACGGACCCCGCCCTGCCCTCGGGCTCGGACCGCATCCGCGCCGCCCTCGCGGAGCTGGACCCGGAAGGCCGCTACGACACGGTCATCAACCTGCAGGGCGACATGCCGTTCGTGCAGCCGGCGGTGATCGCCGCCTGCGCGGGGCTGTTGCGCGACGAGCCCGAGTGCGACATCGCCACCGTGGTCGCCGTCGAGGCGGAGGCCTCCGACCGGAGCAACCCGGACGTGGTGAAGGCGGTCCTGGCGCTGCGGCCGGGCGCCAGGCGGGGACGGGCGCTCTACTTCACCCGCTCGACCCTCTACGGCGAGGGTCCCGTGTGGCGGCACGTGGGCATCTACGGCTACCGCCGCGAGGCCCTGCTGCAGTTCAACGAGGCGGCGCCCTCGCCGCTGGAGAAGCGGGAGAAGCTGGAGCAGCTGCGGGCGCTCGAGATGGGACTGTCGATCTGGGCCGCGGTCGTGGACGAGGCGCCGATCTCGGTGGACACGCCCGACGACCTCGAACGAGCCCGGGCGACCGTTCGATGAGCAAGCCTGCCATCGCCTACCAGGGCGAGCCCGGCGCCTTCAGCCACGAGGCCTGCCGCGCCTGGGCGCCCGCCTACGAGCCCCTGGCCTGCCCGACCTTCGAGGACGCCTTCGACGCCGTGCAGTCCGGCCGCGTGGCGCTGGGCATGATCCCGGTGGAGAATACCGTGGCGGGGCGGGTCACCGACGTGCACCACCTGCTGCCCAAGTCGGGCCTGCGCATCGTCGGCGAGCACTTCCTGCCGATCCACATGCAGCTGATGGGCGTCCCCGGCTCCAGGCTGGAGGACATCAGGGTCGCCGCCAGCCACCCCATGGCTCTGCTGCAGTGCCGACGCACCCTGCGCAAGCTGGGCCTGCAGGCCGAGGTGGTGGGCGACACCGCCGGCGCGGCCAAGGCCCTGGCCGAGCGCCCCGACCCGACCCGCGCGGCGATCGCCTCGGCCGTGGCCGCCGAGCTCTACGGCCTGAAGATCCTGAAGAAGGACATCGAGGACGCCCACGGCAACACCACCCGCTTCCTGGTGCTGACGGCCGAGCGCGAGCCGGCGCTCCCGCCCGCCGGCGTCCCCTGCGTCACCAGCTTCGTGTTCAAGGTGAAGAACCAGCCCGCCGCGCTCTACAAGGCGCTGGGCGGCTTCGCCACGGGCGGGGTCAACATGACCAAGCTGGAGAGCTACACCGAGGACGGCGGCTTCGCCTCGACGGTGTTCTACTGCGAGGTCGAGGGGCGACCGGACGATCCGGCGGCGGCGCGGGCCTTCGACGAGGTGCGCTTCTTCTCCACCCGTTTCGAGGTGCTGGGCGTCTATCCCAGCGATCCGGCGCGGCGGGGCGAGGCGCGCTGAGGCGACCGGTTTTGTCGTGTTTCACGTGAAACCATTCGACATATCAATGTCTTCATGGCGACAGGAACAAGACTCCGCTGCGCCTGCATGACGGACGCGAACAGCGGTTCGACGCCCGAGATCACGGGGCGGTCGGCTGGGCGCGGTGAGCCTCGAAGAATTTGAAGGTGCGGTCCCAGGCGTCGGTCAGGCTCCTGGACAGGCCGTGATCACCGCCGTCGAATTCGACGAGCTCGACCTCACGCCCGGCCTCGCGCATGGCTTCCGCCAACCGGCGCGCGTCGCCGACGCCGACGCGCCGGTCGGCGGATCCGTGCAGGATCAGGACCGGCGCGGCGATCGCCCGCGGCCAGCACACCGCAGAGCGGCGGCAGAAGCTAGAGGCCTGCTCCGCCTCGAAGTCCGGCATCACCCCGCGGAACAGCTTCAGCATCCGCGGCCGCTCCCGCGCCGTGGACTCCAGGTCGGACAAGCCGCCGATCACCGCCGCCGCCCGGACGGGCGCGCCCTCCGCCAGCGCCCGGTAGACCATCATGCCTCCCCGGGAGACACCGATCAGGAAGACGTTCCCCATGTCGGCGCCCTCCACCTGCCGCGCGACGTCGAGCAGGGCCAGCAGGTCCGCGACGTCGGCGCCGCCGTATTCATCCCGGCCCTCGCTGCCGCTCGAGCCCCGGTAGTTCGTCGCCAGCACGACATAGCCGCGGCGCGCCCACCCCGCCATGTCGAGCACCTGGACAAGGCCGATCTCGCCGAAAGCGCCGTTGCCGCCGCGCGCATAGATGACGACCGGCGCTGGGCTCCGGACCACCGAGGGCCTGACGACGTAGCCCTCGATCTTCAGCCCGTCGCTCGCATAGATGATCCGCTCGGCCCGGATCTCTCGGCGTTGGAGGGCGTCGAACAGCTCGGGAGGGCGGGCCCGCCCGAAGGCGGTCTCGTCGAAGTCCGGGTCGGACGGGTCCGCCTTCGGCTGCGCGGCCAGGCGCGCGACGAGGGCCTCGTAGCTGTCGATCGGAGGATCGTAGGCGCGGGAGGCGACGATCATCCCATCCGGCAACGGACCGGGCGCGTGCTGGGCGAAGGCGGCGGTGGCGGCGAACAGGCACAGGAGAAAGGCGGCGAGGCGCATCGGAGGCTTCCAGCTTGACCGCTGCCTCCAACGGCCGGTGTCCCGCATCTCCGTCGTTCAGCCCTCGAAGCCGTCGGCCCAGGCCTGCATCAGGGTGCGGGCGATCGCCAGCGGCGGCGGCGGCTTGACCCCGTCCCAGCCCTCGTCGCTGGCCAGGACCCGGCGCAGTTCGTCGCGGGTCAGCCAGCGTACGGCCTCCAGTTCGGTCTGGTCGGGCGTCGCGTCGTCGTCCTCGACCTCGGCGATGAGGCCGATCATCAGCGACGAGGGGAAGGGCCACGGCTGGCTGGAGTGGTAGGCCACCCGGACAGCGGTGAGGCCGGCCTCCTCCATCAGTTCGCGGGCGCAGCCCTCCTCGATCGACTCGCCGGGCTCGAGGAAGCCGGCAAGGGCCGACATCCGCCCGGCGGGCCAGGCGGCCTGGCGGCCGACCAGGCAGCGGTCGCCGAACACCGGCAGCATGATGGTCACCGGATTCACGCGCGGGAAATGCTGTACGGCGCAGGCGGGGCAGACCCGCTTCCAGCCGCCGTCGGCGACCTCGGTCGCCTGGCCGCAGGCGGAGCAGAAGCCGTGGTGCTCGTGCCAGTCCAGCAGGCTCTTGGCGGTCGCGGCCATGGCGGCCTCGGCCGCGGGCAGCAGGGCGCCCGCTCCGCGCATCTCCTGGAACCGCCCGAGGCCCTGCAGCGGCCCGGCGGTCGGGTCGGCCGCGCCGGTGAACTCGACCGCGAAGACCGGCGCATCGCGCCACAGGCCCTGGAAGAGGCCCTCGCGCCCGGCGGCGTCCTCGGCCATGTCCAGGCGCAGCCAGGCCAGGCGCTCCCCCTCGGGGCCCGGCTCCACCAGCACCTCGCCGCGCCACAGCACGAGGGCGACGGCGTCCGGGTGCTCGCGCTGCTCGGCGATCCAGCGCGGATCGGCCCGCCGGTCTCCGGCGCGGTCCAGCGGATTGCCGGAGAAGGTGTTGGCGAAACGGGAGAGGGCCATGGCGGCTATCTAGGACGGCAAAAGGCGGAGCGCCACTTCCCCCTCTCCCTCGGGAGAGGAGGCGAGCGGCGGCGCGCAGCGGCGACGGACCCGCTCGCTTCCTCTCCTGAAGAGGAGAGGGCGACAAGGCGCAGATGACGGCGCCCCCGCCACCCGCTAAGACCCGCCCATGACCGACGCCTCGCCGCCGCAGAAGAAGGGCTGGTTCCAGCGCCTTACCCAGGGGCTGACCAAGTCCTCGCAGCAGATGACCGAGCAGGTCGTCTCCACCTTCGTGAAACAGCCGCTGGATCAGGCGAAGCTGGATGAACTGGAGGAGATGCTGATCGAGAACGACCTCGGCCCGGCCGCCGCCGCGCGGATCACCGAACGCTTCGCCGAGCTGCGCTTCGGCAAGGCTTCGGACGAGCGGGAGATCAAGGAGGCCCTGGCCGAGGCGGTGGCCGCCGAGCTGGCCCCGCGCCAGGACGTCTTCGACCCCCTGGGCGGGCCGCGGCCCTACGTGGTGCTGTTCGTCGGCGTGAACGGCTCGGGCAAGACCACCACGCTCGGCAAGATCGCCGCCGACCTGCGCCGCCAGGGCGCGAAGGTGCTGGTGGCAGCCGGCGACACCTTCCGCGCCGCGGCGGTCGAGCAGCTGAAGGTGTGGGCCGACCGGGCCGGGGCCGACTTCATGTCGCGCCCGCCGGGCGGCGACGCCGCGGGCCTGGCCTACGACGCCTTCGAGCGCGCGCGGGCGGAGGGCTACGACGTGGTCCTGATCGACACGGCCGGCAGGTTGCAGAACAAGCAGCAACTGATGGACGAGCTGCTGAAGATCGTCCGCGTGCTGAAGAAGATCGACGCCGACGCCCCGCACGAGACCCTGCTGGTGCTGGACGCCACGGTCGGCCGAAACGCCCTGGCCCAGGAACAGATCTTCGGCCGCACCGCTTTCGTCTCGGGCGTGGTGATGACCAAGCTGGACGGGACCTCGCGCGGCGGCGTGCTGGTGCCGGTGGCCCAGGCGTCCGACGCCCCGATCAAGCTGATCGGGGTCGGCGAGGGCATAGACGACCTGCAGCCGTTCGACGCGCGCGCCTTCGCCCGCTCGCTGGTCGGCCTCAACGACGAAGGAAGCACGCGGTGAGCCCTGCCGACACGGCCGAGAAGAAGCGCCCCCGCTGGATCCGCAGCGCCGTGGACTTCGGCGCCCTCGCCGCCTTCATCGCCACCTTCGCCGTCCTGCGCCTGCGCGGCGTGGACGGCGAGGAAGCGATGATCAGCGCCACCTGGGTGCTGATGGGCGCCTCGGCGCTCGCCCTCGCCGTCGGCTGGCTGGTGGAGCGGCGGCTGGCGTGGCTGCCGGCGATCGCCGGAAGCTTCGCCCTCGTGTTCGGCGGCCTGACGGTGATTTTCCACGACTCCAGCTTCATGAAACTGAAGCTGACGGTGCAGAACGGCCTGCTGGCCGCCCTGCTGCTGGGCAGCGTCGCGCTGGGCAAGAACATCGGCAAGACCGTGCTCGGCGCCGCCATCGCCATGCCCGACGCCGCCTGGCGCAGCCTGACCCTGCGCTACGGGCTGTTCTTCGCCGTCGTGGCGGTGGTCAACGAGGTCGTCTGGCGCACCCAGAGCAACGACGTCTGGGTGACCTTCCGCGGCGGCCTGCAGATCGCGTCGGTGATCTTCGCCCTGGCCAATGTGCCCTTCATCCTCAAGCACGCGTCCGAGCCGGAAGCCGCCCCACCGGAGTCGCCCGACCCGGGGATGTAAGGGATTTCTCCGCCATCCCCTGGGAGGCCCGGGGGCGGCGACGGCGGACCCGGGGGAGGGTCCACGGCCGTGCGCGGCCCCGGCGGCCTTCCCGGATCCTCTCCCGCTCCCTTGCTGCGCAAGGGCTCGCCGCCTCTGCCAAGGGAGAGGAAAAGCGCGCCAGGGCCCGACACACCCGTCGCTGATCCTCTTGATGGAATGGTGCGCCCGGTCGGAAGGCAGTGATGGCCCTGGGGGCCACAAGCTCCGCTTGCGCGAGCGAAGCTCGCGTCCTTGACAGCCGTCCGACCCGAGGGCGCGAAAGTTCCACCAAGGACGTTCAGGGGGAGAACCGATCAGCCACGTTCTCCGCTGCGTCCTTTCCTTCTCTCTGGAGAGAAGGAGGTCCACGCCGGAGGAAGAGTGTCTGCCTGAAGCCCCTGCGGGTCCGAATTCCTCGTCCTTCGACAAGCTCAGGATGAGGAATTCTACGGCGCCGTTAGACTAGCCCTCATCCTGAACCTGTCGAAGGACGAGGGGGCATCCACAGCGGCAGGGCGAAGTCCACACGAAGAACCTCCCTACCCCTCCTCGTTCCCGTACGGGGCGAACCCCTCCTTCTCCCGGCTGTCCAGCCACGCCCGCAGCGCCCAGTGCACGGTGGTGAAGGCGAGGTCGTCCCAGGGGGTGTCGGCCCAGGCGAACAGCTGCACGTCCAGGCTCTCGCGGCCCGCGGCGAACTCGCGGCCGACCAGACGGCCGCGCTGGAAGATGTGCACCTGTTCGCGGTGGACCACGTCGAAGATGGCCAGCAGGCCATCGTGCTCGAACTCGGCGCAGGCCTCCTCGCGCGTCTCTCGCCGGGCGGCCTCAAGGGTGGTCTCGCCCGTCTCCATGAAGCCCGCGGGCAGGGTCCAGTAGCCCTTGCGCGGGTGGATGGCCCGCTTGCACAGCAGGATTCGCACCTCGTCCAGCGGGACCGCCCCGGCCCCGTGGGGCGGGCCGGCCTCGGCGAAGGCGATGACGGCGCCGGCGACGATGCGCGGATTGACGTAGTCGACGAAACCGCAGTGGTCGCAGACGCGCCGGCGGCGATCCTCGCCGGGTGGAACGCGCAGGGTGAAGGACGGGCGGACGGGTTCGCTCATGGCGCCACCCTAGGCGCCCGACCGTCCGTCGTCGAACTGTCTTGCAGCGGTGCTATTTCGACCGGGCTTCCACCGGGAGGGACGGCCATGGCCAAGGACAAACGCAAGCGCGAACGGGGGCCGCTGGACGGATCGCCCAGCCACCTGATGCACCGCGTGCTGCAGTACGCGCTCGACATCTACGCCGAGGAGACGGGGCCGGGCGCCCTGACCCAGCGCCAGTTCGCGGTGCTGGCCGCGGTGGCCGAGGACGAGGGGCTGAGCCAGACGGACCTGGTGCGCGCCACCGGAATCGACCGCTCGACCCTGGCGGACCTGGTGGCGCGAATGATCGGCAAGGGCCTGCTGGAGCGAGAACGCTCGAGCCTCGACGGCCGCGCCAACACGGTGCGCCTCGCCGAACGGGGCCGCGAGGCGCTGGAGGCCGCGCGGCCGCGGGTCGAGGCGGCGGACAAGCGCATCCTGTCGCTGGCCCCGCGCGGTAAGCGCGAGAGCTTCCTGAAGCTGCTGGCCGCCTTCGCCGCCGCTGGCGAGGCCGAGAAGGCGGCGCTGGCGGAGAAGGCCGCCCGCAAGGCGGAGAAGGCGCGGCGCAAGGCCGAGAAGGCCGTGGCCGAACCCAAGCCGGGCCGACGCGCGCGCAAGGCCCCCCGGGCGGCGGCGACGGGCGAGGGCGCGGGCCCGGTCGAGGAAAAGGCGCCCAAGAAGGCGCGGCGGGCCTGAGACTCGGGCTCGGGGCGACGGCGGAGCCTAGCCGCCGTTGGCGCCCATGATGTCCTGCACCTTGATGATGGCCGGGCCGAGGATGACCACGAACAGCACGGGCAGGAAGAAGACGATCATCGGCACCGTCAGCTGCGCCGGCAGGGCCGCGGCCTTCTTCTCGGCCGCGGACAGGCGCATGTCGCGGTTCTCCTTGGCCATGACGCGAAGGGCGGTGCCGAGCGGGGTGCCGTACTTCTCGGCCTGGATCATGGCCGTGCAGACCGATTTCACGCCCGGATGGTTGGTGCGCTTGGCCAGGTTCTCGTAAGCCTGGCGGCGTTCGGGCAGGTAGCTGAGCTCGGCCGTCAGCAGCGACAGCTCCTCGGCCAGCTCGATGGACGAGCCGCCGATCTCGTGGCTGACCTTCTGGATGGCCGCCTCGATCGACATGCCGGCCTCGACGCAGATCAGCAGCAGGTCCAGCGCGTCGGGGAAGGCCTGCATGATCTTCTGCTGGCGCTTCTGGGCGACGTTCTGGACGTAGAGGTTCGGGCCGTAGAAGCCGATGACGAAGCCGAACACCACGGCCGCCAGCTTCGACGTCGGCGGCAGGCCGAAGTCGTTGACGAGATAGATGTAGCCGCCGAACAGCGCCGCCAGCACGAACGGCATGGCGAAGCGGAAGAAGTAGAAGGTCGTGACCGGCTTGGGTCCGCGGAAGCCGGCCTGGGCCAGCTTGTCGACCACCTTGGGGTCTTCCAGCAGGGTCTTCAGGTTCAGCTTCTCGACGACCCGCTTGAGGAAGCCCTCGTCGACGTGGCGCAGGGCCGAGTCGCCGTTGCGCACGCCGAGGTTCTGGCGAGAGCGGCGCTTCAGTTCCTCGCGGCGGGTGGCCACGGACTTCATGCGCTTCTCGAGCCCGCCGCGCTCCAGCATCGGCAGGACCAGGGTGATGAACGCGGCGAACACGAGGATCGCCACGCCGGCGGCGATCAGGTTGTCCGGACGGACGATGGCGCGGGCGAAGGATTCCATCGGGCGGGCCTCAGATCTTGAACGAGATCATCTTCTTCATCACGAAGACGCCCGCTCCCATCCACATGGCGCTGCCCAGCAGCATGAGGTGACCACGCGGGTCGGTGAACATCAGCGACATGTACGAGGGCGTCGTGACCATGACGATGGTCATCACCCCTGGCGGCAGGCAGCCGATGATGCCTGCCGACGCCGTGGCTTCGGACGACAGGGCCTTGATCTTCTCGCGCATCATCTTCCGCGCCCGCAGGACCACCGTGAGGTTGGTCAGGGCCTCGGCCAGGTTGCCGCCGGTCTTCTGCTGGATCGCCACCACGATGGTGAAGAAGCGCAGCTCCGGCGTCGGCATGGTCTCGTACATCTTCTCGAGTCCCTGCTCGAGGGTCAGCCCCATGCCCACGTTCTCGACCAGGCGCTGGAACATCGGCCCGAGCGGCGCGGGGCTCTCGCGGCCGATGATCTTGAGACAGTCGTGCACGGGCAGGCCGGACTTGATGCCGCGGATGATGACGTCGACGGCGTTGGCGAACTCGGCGGTGAACTTCTTGGTGCGGCGTCCGGCCATGAAGCCGATCACCCAGCGCGGCAGGCCCAGGCCCGCCGCGAAGGCGACGCCCAGCACGATCAGCGGCTTCTGTCCGGCCATGAACAGGGCGCCGCCGGCGACCACGGCGACCACGGCGCTGATCAGCCAGAACTTCTTCACGTCGCCGGACAGGCCGGCCTGCTGGAGGCGGTTGCGCAGGGTGACGCGCGCCTTGCGCTCCTTGCGCTCGGCGTCCTTCAGCTTGTTGAGGATGTCCTTGCGCCGCGCCTCGGCGCTGGCCTCGCGGCTCATCGGCTTGCGGCGGACCTTCCCGTCGGCGCCGGTGGTCTTGTCGTTGACGCCGAGGGACTGGGCCCGCTTCACGGCCGTGTCGGCGCTGCCGCCCGCGCCGACAAAGGCGAAGCCGACGCCGGCGATGGTGACGAAGCCCAGGACCGCGATGAGGATGGTGGTGAGCATGACGGTTACTCCGCGGCGTCCAGGGCCTCGGCCAGCTCGCGCTCGAGGCCGTAGTAGCGGGCGCGGTCCCAGAAGCGCGGACGGGCGATGCCGGTCGAGCGGTGACGGCCCAGCACGCGGCCGTCCTTGTCCTCGCCCGTGATCTCGTAGACGAACAGGTCCTGGGTGATGATCACGTCGCCCTCCAGGCCCAGCACCTCGGTGACGTGGGTGATGCGACGCGAGCCGTCGCGCAGGCGGGCGGCCTGGATGATGACGTCGACCGAGCCGACGATCATCTCACGGATGGTCTTGGTGGGCAGGCCGTAGCCGCCCATGGTGATCATCGATTCCAGACGGCTGATGGCTTCCCGCGGCGAGTTGGCGTGCAGGGTTCCCATGGAGCCGTCGTGGCCGGTGTTCATGGCCTGCAACAGGTCGAACGCCTCGGGGCCGCGGACTTCGCCGACGATGATGCGCTCGGGACGCATCCGCAGACAGTTCTTGACGAGGTCGCGCATCAGGATGGCGCCCTGGCCCTCCAGGTTCGGCGGACGGGTTTCCAGGCGCACCACGTGCGGCTGCTGCAGCTGCAGTTCCGCGGCGTCCTCGCAGGTGATGACGCGCTCGGTGGGATCGATGAACGCCGTCATGCAGTTGAGCAGCGTGGTCTTGCCCGAGCCGGTGCCGCCGGAGATCAGGATGTTGCATCGGCTGGCGCCGATCACGCCGAGCACGCGCGCCCCTTCGGGACTGATGGAGGCCCACTCCACCAGGTTGCGCATGGTCAGCTTGTCCTTCTTGAACTTACGGATGGTCAGGGTGGGACCATCCAGCGCAAGAGGCGGACCGATGACGTTGACGCGGCTGCCGTCCGGCAGGCGGGCGTCACAGATGGGCGAGCTTTCGTCGACGCGGCGGCCGACTTGGGACACGATCCGCTGGCAGATGTTCATCAGCTGGCTGTTGTCGCGGAAGCGGACGTTGGTCAGCTGGACCTTGCCGGCCACTTCGATGAACACGCGGCCGGCGCCGTTGACCATGATGTCGGCGATGTCGTCGCGGGCCAGCAGGGGTTCCAGCGGGCCGTAGCCGAGGACGTCGTTGATGATGTCCTGGACCAGGTTCTCCTGCTCCGCCACGGACATCGAGACGTTCTTGATGGCCACCAGCTCTGCGACGATGTCGCGGATCTCCTCGGCCGCCGCCTTTGGGTCGAGCTGGGCCAGCTGGGCCAGGTCGATCGTGTTCAGCAGGGCGTTGAAGATGAGCGTCTTGGTGGCGTGATAGTAGTCGCTCTGCTCGCGAACGATCTCGGCGACCGGGGCCTGGGCCTGGCGGATCTGCTCGAAGCCGGACTTCGCGCCGGAGCCCTGCTTGCCGCCGGCCTGGCGCGGGCCCTGGCCGTTGGCGTTGGAGATGCGTTCGGAGGCCGGCGAGGCCTGGGGACGGGGGCCCGCGGACGCGGCCGCGCCGGCGGGCGCCGCCGCCGGTCCCGGCTGCGCGGCGGGCTTGGCCTGATGGGTCTGGGGCGCGGGCTTGGCGGCCAGGGCGTCGAGGCGCGACTGGGCGGCAGAGCCGGCCGCCGGATCCTCGCGCGCATCGAAGGTCTCGGGGTAGGGCGTCTGCGCCGGCTGCGCCGGCTGGGCAGGGTTGGCGGCCGGACGCGCCTGACCGGCCAGCCCGAAGGAGCTCCGTGCCGGCGCTTCGTCGCCCGTTCCGCGTTTTCCGAACACCCGCGCGTTCCCCTATCGCTTCAGCAGCTTGCTGATGAAGGACTTCTTGGCTTCGGCCGCGCCCGCGGCCTTGGGCGCCGGCAGGGCCGGCAGGTCCCGCTTGGCCAGGACCGAGGCGAGATAGCTGAAGCCCTCGGCCGCCTTCGACTTCGGACCGAGGTCCATGACCATCTGGCCATTGTTGGCCGCGTTGCCGAACAGCTTCGGATCGAACGGCAGCACGAGGGTCGGCGCCACCCCCATCGCGTTGGTGAAGTCCTTGAGCGGGATCTCCGGCCGGCCGGGCACGCCCACCTGGTTCAGCACCAGCCGCGGCGGCGCATCGTTGGGGCGCGCGGCGCGGGCCAGGTCGATCATGTTCTTGGCGTTTCGCAGCGACGACAGGTCGGGCGTGGCCACCACCACCACCTCGTCGGCCGAGATGAGCATGTTGCGCATCCAGCCGGACCAGGTGTGGGGCAGGTCCAGCACCATGTAGGGCGCCGTCGTGCGGATCTTCTGGGTGACCTCCTCGTAGGCCTCGGGCGCGATGTCCCAGTCGGCGTCGAGGGAGGCGGGCGCGGCGAACAGGCTGAGCCGCTCCGAGCACCGCACCATCATCCGGTCCAGCAGCACGGAGTCGAGGCGGTCCGGCTGGGTCAGGGCGTCGGCGACGCCGGTCAGCGGGTCCTGGTTGAAATCGAGGCCGGCCGTGCCGAAGGGCAGGTCGAGATCGACGATCACCGTCTCCGACGCCATGCGCTCGCTGATGGCGTAGGCCGCGTTGTGGGCGACGGTGGATGAACCGACCCCGCCGCGGGCGCCGACGAAGGCGATGGAACGGCCGACGAAGGGGGCGGCCGGGTCCGAGAACAGGCCGCCGATGGCGCCGATCAGCTGCAGCGGCTGGATCGGGGCGACCAGGTACTCGCTGACGCCGCGGCGCATCAGCTCGCGATACAGCATGATGTCGTTGGCGGCGCCGATGACCACGACCTTGGTGCCCGGGTCGCAGACCTGGGCCAGCTGGTCCAGTTCGGCGATCAGGTGCGCCGCGGGCGCCGCGCTCTCGACGATCACCAGCGAGGGGGTCGGCTCCTGCTGGTAGGTCTCGATGGCGGCACGCAGGCCGCCCATGCGAACGACGGTCGTGGCGCGGGCCAAGCGGCGGTCGGAGCCGGCCTTCTGCGCCGCGTCCAGCGTGTCGGAGCGCTCGCCGAACAGGTGGATGCCGATGCGCGGCACCGACACCGTGCCCATGGCGGACTCGGCGGCGCCGACCAGGTCGCCGACCGGATTGAAGCTGACCGGAGCGGCATAGGCCGGCGCATGCTCCACCGGGGCGACCGGCAGGCGCTCGACGTTGCCGCCGACGATCTCGAGGTCGTCGTCGTCCTCGAACGGACGGTTGTAGCCGCCGCCGGGGGTCGGGAAGGCCAGGTCGTCGCCCTGGAATGCGTCGTCGTCGAACGAGGCGCCCGGCATCTTCAAAGCCCTATTCATCTACTCAGCCCTGCATCCGGTCACGGAACGACGCGCGAAACGTTGCCCGAGGAGCGGTCGTCGGTTTCCGCCGCGGTCGTCTGGCCCTGGCGGTACTTGTCGAGCACCACCGAGCGGCGCGTCGCGTCGGTGGGGTCCAGCGGCTGCGGCGTGACGATGTCCGACGGGTCGGCGATCTGGGCCGCCATGTTGGCGGTCACTGCGCAGCCGAAGTTCGTATGGGTGCTGTTGTCGCGCGTGGCCGTGAGGTTGTTCCACTCGCGGCCGCAGGTGGGGATCACGGCGCGGTAGCCGGTGAAGCCCACCAGGATCGGGGCGCGGCCGTCCGGAGCGTCGTAGCTGCCCACGCGCAGGAGCTGCGCCGGCACGCCCATGCCCTCCAGCGCCGCCTTGGCGTTGAAGGCGCTGCGCACGACGACGGGGTCGCCGCCGGCCGGGGCGCGGATGGTGATCGGCTTGCCCTCGGAGCGCAGGGCGAGGTCGCCGAGCGCGGCGCGCTGGGCCGGCGACAGTCCGTCCTCACGGGGCGCGAGGGCGATCTCCTCGACCGCCGCCTCTGCCTGGAGGCTGTACTGGGTGGTCGGCGTCAGGGCCGGGGGACGGCCGCCGCCGGCGGTGGCGGTGCAGGCCGCAAGGAGGCCGGCGACGCCCACAAGCGAAAGGGTGCGGATGATCATCAGCGCGGGTCCTCTACTCGATCACGTAGCCGACGGGGCCCTGGTAGGCCGCGGGCGGGGGGCCGCCGGCGGCGCCGGGGCGGGTGGCGCGGTTCATGCGGCCCAGCAGGATGCTGTCCATGTCGCCTGCGACCTGGAGGCCGTCGGCGGGAGTCTGCATGCGGTTGGGGTTCGTGCCGTTGACGATGTAGGGCGTGATGATGACGACCAGCTCGGTCTCGCCGGCGAGGTAGTCGCGCGAGCGGAACAGGGCGCCCAGCACCGGCAGGTTGGTCATGCCCGGGACCGAGTCGATGTTCTGCTTGGTCTGCTCCTTGAGCAGGCCCGCGATCATCAGCGACTGCCCCGAGGCCATTTCGACCGTCGTTTCGGCGCGGCGCACCTGCAGGCCGGGGATCTGGAGGCCCTGCACCTGGATGGCGCCTTCGGATGTCAGTTCCGAAACCTCGGTCGAGATCTTGATCGAGATCCGACCCTCCGACAGCACCACCGGCGTGTAGCCCAGCCCGATGCCGTACGGCTTGAACTCGATGGTGATGCCGTCGTCGTCGCGACCGACCGGCACGGGGAACTCGCCCCCGGCCAGGAACTTGCCGCTCTCGCCCGAGATGGCCGTGAGGTTCGGCTCGGCCAGGGTGCGGACGATCCCGACGCGCTCGAAGGCCTGCATGAGGGCGCTGGCGGTGTCGTCGGCGTCCTGCTTCTGGTAGCCGGCGACGAAATCGCCCATCGGCTTGCCGTTCACCCCGAAGGTGGGCGAGCCGCCGAGGACCCAGCGGCCCTCGCTGAGCTGGTTGACGATGAAGTTCGTGTCCACGCCCAGCTGCTTGATGATGTTGCGCTGCATCTCGACGATGCGGACCTTGATCATCACCTGGTCGCCGCCGCGGATGCTGAGCATGTTCATGACCTGCTCGGGCTTCTCGACGTAGCGGTGGGCGATCTTCTCGATGGCGCTGCTTTCAGAGGCGCTCGCCACCGAGCCGGTCAGGATCAGGCCGTCGTTGGCCGCCTCGATGCGGACCTGCGAGGTCGGCGCGACCCGGCGAATGGTGTCCTCCAGCGCCGCCGTCGACTGGTCGACGCGGATGTTGAGGCTGAGGATCTGGCGGCCGGCCGCGTCGAAGAAGACAGCGTCGGTCTGGCCCGGGGCGACGCCCAGGACGTAGATCCGGCGCGGCGTGCGCAGCACGGCGTCGGCCACGGCGGGGTTCGACACCAGGACGTCGCGGGCGTCCACGGGAAGCTCGACGATGGCCGACTTTCCGCGCGGCAGGCTGAGGTTCTGGGCCGCAGCGCCGGCGCCGCCCAGTTCGACGCGGACGGTCGACTGGGCCTGCACGGCCGCGGGCGCCGCCAGGAGGCAGGCCGCACCGGCCAGGGCGACCGCGGCGCGGCGGAGGATGGAAGCGTTCAGTTTCATCAGTTCACCGCCACGCTGGTGGATTCGCCGTTGCGGAAGATGCGCACGGAGCCGCCGCTGGCGCCGTTGCGCGCGGAGGTCGCTACGCCCGACGGCCCGCCGACGTCGGCATAGGAGCGGAGCACCAGGGAGAGGTCGCCCTGGGCCTTCGCCAGCGCAAGCGCCTCGGCCTCGCGGGGACCGACCTCGAGGGTCGCGGTGGCGCCCACCACGGTGGTCGCGCCCTTCTCCGGCTGGGTGGCCTGGTCGATGGCCAGGACCTTGACGTTCTGGAGCACGAGGTTGGCCATGAAGGCCTTGCGCGGCGCGCCCTCCTGGTTGTCGCTCTGGACCTGGGCGCTGAGGAGCACGTCCACGCGGTCGCCCGGGAGGATAAAGCCGCCGCTGGCGGTCTCCACCGTGATCGGCACCGACATGGCTCGCATGCCCGGCTGCAGCACCACGGCCATGAAGCCGCTTTCGCCCGCGCGGACCACCTTCCCGTCGACGATGGGCTCGCCGGCGAGGAAGGCCTCGCGCACCACGGCGCCCACGTAGGCGGCCTTGGGCCCGCCGCCCCCCAGGCGCTCGACGGCGCGGGTCACGGTCGCGGCGACCTCGGCGGCCGGTTCGGCCTTCGCCGCCTTCTTGTCGTCCTTCTCGCCCTTGTCGGGCGCCGGGGCCTCGGCCGCCGGTTGCGCCGCGGTCGTCACAGACCCGTCCGTGACGAAGGCTGCGTTCACGGCGTCGACGGGCCAGGGCTGCCAGTCCATGTCGGAGGCGGTCAGGCGCTCGCCGACCTTCAGGTCGCGCTTGGCCACGAGCACGCGGGCCATGGGCTTTTCCGCCACGACCGGCACGGCGGCGGTCGCCTCGTTCGTCGGCTTGCCGGCCATCATGTTGCGCACCAGCAGGGCCAGCCCGATAGCGGCCACGGCGGCCAC